>NZ_JBQEAU010000020.1:0-34533 GCF_052108595.1 Advenella sp. | reverse complement strand
GTATACACGGCGGATCAGCACCGACAGGGCAGCACTGATGGGTAGGGCCATCAGCACCCCGAAGAAACCGAAAATCTGTCCGAAGACAAACAGTGCAAAAATAATGACCAGCGGGTGCAAGCCGATACGTTCGCCCATGATTTTGGGCGTCAGTACCGTGCCTTCCAGGATTTGCCCCAGCCCATAGACGATGGCCACGGAAATCAGGCCATAATAATTGTCAAACTGCAACAGCGCCGACAAAATGGCCAGCAACAGGCCGAAAGTCACCCCAAGATAGGGGATGAACACCAGCATGCCGGTCAATACCCCGATCGGAATCGCACTTTCGAACCCGGCCAGCGACAGGCCGACACTATAATAGACGGCCAGGATCAGCATGACCAGGATCTGGCCGCGCAAAAAGCTGGACAACAGGCGATCAATATCATGAAATACGCTAAGGGTACCATCCAGATAGCGTCGCGGTATGACTTCGCGGATCGACTGGATGAACTTGTCCCAGTCAAACAGCAGATAAACCAGTACCACGGGCGTGATCAGCACGTTCACGAAAAAGAAAATGACGGCCGATCCGCTGGACTTGGCATAGGTGATGATGGTTGTTGTCAGACTGTCGGTGCCGGTAATGGCATCCTGCAGCACCGCCCGGATCTTGAGGATGTCAATTTCGGCCGATACGCCAAACAGATGGTTCAGGCGGGGGGCCAGGTTGATATTGTATTGCGCAACCCAGCCGGGCAACTGTTCAATAGCCAGCCCGACTTCCTTGCGCACAAGGGGGATGACAATCAGCAGTACCCCCAGGATGATGGCAAACAATAGAAAAAACATGATGCCGACGGCCAGCCAGCGAGGAAATTTGAGGGCGACAAGCATGTTCACGCCGGGCACCAGAATATAGGCCAGCGCCATGCCAAGCATGAATGGAGTCAATACCGGGGACAGAACATACAGGAGAACGAGTAGTACCAGGCCGACTCCTGACCAGAGAAGGGTCTGTTTCCGGCGCAAAATATATTCGTTCATCGTAAAATAAGGCCTTCCTGTTCGATTAATTGACATTTTACATATTTAGGCAGCTTGCTCATGACAAATTCAAACAAATCTTCCTTAACGTATCGAGATGCGGGGGTAGACATCGACGCCGGGGATGCGCTGGTTGACCGGATCAAGCCGCTGGCGGCCAAAACCATGCGCGAGGGCGTCATGGCAGGTATCGGCGGTTTTGGGGCTTTGTTTGAAGTACCGAAGAAATTTCGCGAGCCGGTGCTGGTTTCCGGAACCGACGGTGTTGGCACCAAACTGCGCCTGGCCTTTGAGTGGAACCGCCATAGTACCGTGGGCATAGACCTGGTGGCCATGAGCGTTAACGATATCCTGGTGCAGGGCGCGGAACCGCTGTTTTTCCTGGATTATTTCGCTTGTGGCAAATTGTCGGTCGACACCGCAGCCCAGGTGGTGGGTGGTATTGCCAAAGGCTGCGAGTTGTCCGGTTGCGCCCTGATCGGCGGTGAAACGGCTGAAATGCCTGGCATGTACCCCGACGGCGAATATGATCTGGCCGGTTTTGCGGTTGGCGCAGTCGATAAATCGGCCATTATCAATGGTAAAAGTATTGGTGAAGGCGATCGTATTCTTGGCCTGGCCTCAAGCGGCGCGCATTCCAATGGTTTTTCGCTCATTCGCAAGATTCTGGAGCGCGCCGGCGCCCGTCCGGACGATGATTTCCACGGCCAGCCACTGATTGACGTGGTCATGGCGCCCACCCGCATCTATGTAAAACAGGTGCTGGCAGCGCTGGCCCAGCATGGCACCGCGATCAAGGGCTTGGCGCATATTACCGGTGGGGGGCTGCTTGACAACGTTCCGCGTATCTTGCAGGAAGGCCTGAGCGCGCGTATTGACAAGTCCGCCTGGACGTTACCGCCCCTGTTCCAGTGGCTGCAGCAGGAAGGACAGGTTGCCGACACCGAAATGCATCGCGTATTCAATTGCGGTATCGGCATGGTTATCGTGGTTGCCGCCGATCAGGCTGCGGCTATTGCCGCGACCCTGCAGGAACAGGGCGAAACCGTCTTCGATCTCGGACAGATCGTGCGCCAGGAAGACGGCATGCCCCAGGCTGTGGTGGTCTGATGTGCTGCGGGCCGGCGGGCCCGGTGGGTATCTTGCTTGGCGGTTGGGCTTTTACCGTGGCATGACAGTGGCGGCGGCCTCGATAACGCGGCTCGCAACGTCTGCCTGCAGGCAATCGATGACCTGACGGTCGGGCATGCTGCGCAACCATGTGAGCTGCCGCTTGGCAAGTTGCCTGGTGGCGGCAATGGCTTTTTCCCGCGCGTGCTTCAGGCTGTCGTGGCCGGCAAGATGTTGCCAGATCTGGCGATAACCGACGCAGCGTATCGCGGGTAAATTCTCATGCAGATCCCCCCGGCGCCACAGCTGCTCCACTTCTCCCACCAGCCCCTGATCAAGCATCTGGTCAAAACGCAGGGCAATGCGATCGTGCAACTGCAGGCGCTCCGAAGGCTCCAGGCTCACCATATGAAACGTATCAGTACCAGCGCGTTCGCCTTCAGCCGCTATCAGCGAAGAATACGGTTGGCCGGTAATCAGGCAGACTTCAAGCATGCGCTGGATTCGCTGTCGGTCATTGGGGGCAAGCCGGGCCGCCGTGACCGGATCATGGCGCTGCAAAAGCGCATGCACGTGCGGCCAGCCATGCTGCTTTGCCATTTGCTCAATATCGGCGCGGATGTTCGGATCGGCCTGCGGCAGTGCATGCAAGCCCTGGCGCAGCGCATTGAAGTACATCATGGTGCCGCCAGCCAGCACGGGTATGCAACCGCGTGCGCGTATCTGATCGATCAGCAGTTGGGTATCCTGTACAAATTGCGCGGCACTATACGATTCGGTCGGATCCCGGATATCCAGCAGGTGCTGGGGTGTTGTTGCCTGTTCCTGCGGCGTGGGCTTGGCAGTGCCAATATCCATGCCGATATAGATGGTGGCTGAATCGACATTAATGATTTCGATCGGCCAGCGCCGGGCCAGCGCCAGCACGCTGGCGCTCTTGCCTGATGCGGTAGGGCCGGCCAGGCAGAATACCGGCTGCGTCACTGGCCGCGCATGAACAGACGATCCAGGTCGTTCATGCTCCATTGAAACCAGGTCGGGCGGCCGTGATTGCATTGGTTGGCCCGTTCCGTATGCTCCATCTGGCGCAGCAGGGCATTCATTTCTTCAACAGTCAGGCGGCGATTGGCACGCACCGAACCGTGGCAAGCCATGGTCGAGAGCAGTTCATTGCGCTGACCGGTAAGCTGTTCGGAGTGGCCCACCATCTCCAGTTCTTTCAGGACATTGAGAACCAGCGATTCAATGTCACCGCCAGCCAGCAGGCTGGGCACCGACCGCACGGCCAGCGACTGCGGGCCGGTGGCGCTGATGGTCAGGCCGAGCGTGACCAGCTGTTCCTTATGGCTTTCCATCACGGCGATATCGCGCTCGGAACAATGAATCACATATGGAACCAGCAGTTCCTGCTGAGGCAATGCCTGCTGGTCGAGCAGCGTCTTCAGGCGTTCATAGACCACACGCTCATGTGCGGCATGCATATCGACCAGGATCAGTCCCCGGGCATTCTGGGCCAGAATATATATGCCATGAAGTTGTCCCAGCGCCATGCCCAGCGGATAGGGGTCCGCCTCATCGCCGGTGTCAGGCAGGCCAATGCCGGCGCTGGCGACTCCATTGGCTGCGGGATTAAAGACGGTTGCTGCCCCGGGCGTGGCAAGATTGTGTTGTGGTTCGTTCAGGTGTTGCGACGCGGATTCCAGTGGCGAGTAGAACTGTTTCCAGTGCTGCGTTGATTGGGGTGAGGCGCTGTGCAAATGCAGGGAGGATTGATAGCCGGGGGTGATACGGACTGTCTGCCTGCCATCTGCACCGTCGCTGGCGCGACCATTATCTGAATCCTGTATATAGGTAGCCTGTTCGGCCGGTTCCAGGCCGGCTGGCATTCTGGCAGGCAGGGCATTGGCTGCGGTCGCTTCGCCGCCGACACCTGCCAGGGCCTGGGTGAGCACCTGTCCCACAAAGCGATGAATGGCGCCGCTGTCCCGAAAGCGCACCTCATGCTTGGCTGGGTGTACGTTCACGTCGACCGCAGTGGGATCAATATCCAGGAACAGCACATAGGCAGGCTGCCGGTCGCCATGCAGGACATCGGCATAGGCGGTGCGTACGGCGTGCGTGACGGTGCGATCGCGTACAAAGCGACCATTCACATACAGATACTGACGGTCGGCGCGGGCACGCGCAGCGTTGGGCAGCGTGATCAAGCCGCGCAACCCGGCAGTGGGCAATTGGGCGTCTACGGGCAGCCCGGCTTGAGTAAATTCATTGCCCAGCACATCCCGGATGCGTTGCAATAAATCGACCGGCATCCACTGTTTGTAGGCTTTGCCATTATGAAACAGGCGAAAGGCGATGGCCGGGTTGGCCAAGGCAATGCGCTCGGCGACAGTCAGGCAGTGGCCCAGTTCGGTGGGTTCGGATTTCAGAAACTTGCGACGGGCCGGAACGGCGTCAAAAAGCTGGCGCACATCAATGGTTGTTCCTGTGCTGCCAGCCGCCGGGCTGATCTGCAGCGCAGTCCCATCAATCTGCCAGGCATGATCGTCGTTTTCGGTGCGGGATGTGAGGGTCAGGCGAGCCACCGAGGCAATGGAGGCCAGGGCTTCACCACGAAACCCCATGGAGCTGACCGACTCCAGGTCTCCCAGGCTGTTGATCTTACTGGTCGCATGACGGGTTACTGCGAGCGCCAGTTCTTCCTGGGGAATGCCATGGCCGTCATCGGTAATGCAAATGCGGCGAATGCCGCCGCCGTCGAGCCTGATTTCAATACTGCGGGCGCCTGCGTCCAGTGCGTTCTCCAGCAGTTCCTTGAGAACAGAGGCCGGACGTTCAATGACCTCTCCGGCCGCGATCTGGCTAATCAGCGTGTCGGGCAGGGGAGCGATATGGCGGCGGTCGGACATGGAGGCAGCGTAAAGAGTGACGGGCAATTTTTCATTTTAGCGTGTTTGACGATTGCCGTACACGCAAGTCGGGGCATGGCGGATCAGTTGTCTGGCGATGCCGCAAGCAATAACGCCTCCGAAGACGAAGGCGTTATGTAGGCAAAGGGGTGCCGGTTTCCCTGAGGAACCCGTTTGGCGGCATCAGCCAACCCTGGCCAGTGGCGGGTTGGTGGAGAAATAATCATTAACGCCGGAGAAAATGGCCTTGGCGATCTGGCGCTGGTTGGCCGGACTACGCAGGAAATTTTCCTCTTGCGGGTTGCTGATAAAAGCCGTCTCCACCAGAATGGAAGGGATATCCGGCGCCTTGAGCACGGCAAACCCCGCCTGTTCCACCTTGCGACTGTGAATGCCGTTGATTCGCGCCAGCGAACCCAGCACGCGGTGGCCGATTTTCAGGGAATCATTGATTTGCGCGGTGGTGGACATGTCCAGCAGCACACTGGCTGTCTGGCGGTCATGTGCGCCAATATCCAGGCCGCCGATCAGATCGGATGCATTTTCTTTTTTGGCCAGCCAGCGGGCGGCAGCACTCGATGCGCCGTTGCGGGACAGGGCAAATACCGAGGTACCGCGCGCAGAGCGATTGGTGAACGCATCGGCATGAATCGACACGAACAGATCTGCCTTGACCCGACGCGCTTTTTGCACCCGAACATGCAGCGGCACGAAAAAGTCAGACTCGCGCGTCATGTAAGCCCGCATATTGGGCTGTGAATTGATGACATCGCGCAACTGGCGTCCGATGGCCAGGACAATATCTTTTTCGCGTGTGCCACGCATGCCGACAGCGCCAGGATCTTCGCCGCCGTGGCCGGGGTCAATGGCCACCAGTATCGGACGATTCGGATTGGCGCGGGATGGTTGGCGGCCGGCCGTGGCAGGGTTGACCTGGCCGCTGACCGAAGGTACCGGCGCGTTACTGCTATTCTGGGCCAGATTGTCCAATACCTGTGCCAATGGATCATTTTCCAGATCTCTGGCCAGTGCCAGGATCGGATCCTTGGCGATTTTGGGATACAGATCCAGTACAAGCCGGTACTGGTAGTCGCCTACCGGTTTCAGCGTGAACACCTGCGGGGCAATGTCCTGTTTCAGGTCGAAGACCAGGCGCACCACATCCGCGCGGTTCTGTGCCACACGCACAGTGGCAATATAGGGGTCATTGGGGCGAATTTTGGAAATCAGCGAATTGAGCGCCTGGCTGATGGTCAGACCCTGAATGTCCACCACCAGTCGATTGGGATTGCCCAGCATGAAATGCTCGGCCTGCAGTGGTGCGTTCAGTTCCAGCGTAACCCGGGTATATTCGTCGGCAGGCCAGGTACGTACGGCCAGAATCTGTCCGCCGGCAGCAGATGCAACTTTGGAGATGACGGGAAGGGACAGCAGTGTGGCGGACGCGCCCAGAATGCGCCGACGGGTTATTGGTCGCCTGTTGGCATTTTCCTGTGAATGAGCTTTGTTATCCATGTCTTGCCCTTTTCCGAAAAAGCGTTAAATTGTGCCGTTCTTCCAGCCGATTCGTATATCAGGTGCAGCTCAAGATCGGGTGTTGGCAACCCGGGTCCTGCTTTATCTGCCCACTCTATAAATACAATTGCGTCTTCACCTAGATTCTCACGAAAACCGGCTTCATGCCATTCTTCGGTATCGGTAAATCTATAAAAATCAAAGTGATACAAGTATAAACTAGAAACTTTATAGGTTTCAAGCAAAGTATAGGTGGGACTCTTAATTCGTCCCTTGATACCCATGGCCCTCAGAAAATGACGAACAAAGGTCGTTTTGCCAGCGCCCAGGTCGCCTTTCAGATACACTTTTGCGTTTTTTTCTGTGCCCGGTTTTTTATCGTAACTATTTGAAAAGTAATGAGAAAGAATCTCTGAAAGGGCCTTTGCGAGGTGCTCGGTAGCCGCTTCATCGGGCAGATATAGAGAGGTGCTTGCCAGGGGCTCAAGAGGGGATGTTTGCAAGTTGGACATGGAAATTGGGCCGTTTCGGGAAAAGAAACATAATGTAAATTATAAGAAATCCATTGGAACTACCTAAAATTTAATGGAAATTAATTGGCAATCCGTGGCTAATTTACCAATTTTTGCCCGACGAACAGCCAGAAGGGAATCGTAATGACTGAAAACACAGTCCCGATGGAAATGGCGGTCGCGACACAGCGCCCGTCGCCGCCCATGCGGGCGGCCAGAATATAGGCGGCCGAGGCCGGCGGCAATGCGGCAAACAGAACGAGTATATTGGTTTCCAGCGGGGACAGGGCCAGCATGAACGCCAGTATCAGCGCAAATACCGGCATGGCCAGCAGCCGGATACCCAGAACCCAGGAAATGACGGCGCGGTCCTGGTTGCCGCCAGCCAGAGACAGACTGGCGCCCACGCACAGCAGCCCCAGCGGAATGGCGCTATTGCCCAGTTTGGATAAGGTCATGTTTACGGTGTTTTCCAATCCGATACCTGAAAAATTGAGCAATAGACCAGCCAGCGTAGCCAGAACCAATGGGTTTTTCAGAATTTCCAGCCACACATTGGACCCTTGAAAGCGGGCGAGCGACTTTACAGCCAGTACATTGGCAATCGGTACCGAAAATCCCACCAGCACCGCCATAATGGCCTGTCCTTGGCTGCCAGCCAGAGCGGCCGCCAGTGAAAATCCAATATAGGTGTTGAAACGATAGGCGCATTGGGCCAGCGAAGCCAGCGCTATCGGACGTGGCTTCAGGAGGGGGCGGGCCAGCCACGCAGCCAGGTAGCCGGCAAGGCACAGCAGAATCGACACGGCAAGCAGACGGCCTGCGGAGCTGGCGGAAATAGGCGTGAAGGCGATAGACTGAACAAGCAGGGCCGGAAACAGGATGTAGTAAACGAGTTTTTCGGTATTGGTGAAAAATTCGCGGGAGAACTTCAGTTTGTGAAGCAGGACCCAGCCCAGCGCGACAATGAGACAGTCTGGGATAACGAGCAGGGCAATATGCATAGGAAAATCGTATTTGGATAGGCAGAAATTAGGCTAGAATCAGATCATAGTTCAGAAAGCAGCGGCGGTTTGCCATTATCATTTTTTGTTGTGAATAAATAACCATGCCAGATCAGCAAGTGGCGCCAGCCCACCAGCATGCCATTGATCCATTTATTGACGCCTTGTGGCTGGAAGACGGATTGTCGCAGAATACGCTCATGGCCTATAGACAGGATCTCAAGGGGCTGGCCGATTTCCTGGCAAAGCGAAAGCCGTCCAAAACGCTGCTGGAGACCACCAAGGATGACATTGAAGCCTGGTTTGCCGCCAGGCATGCCCACAGCAAAGCCACCACGGCCAATCGCCGACTGGCTACGCTCAAACGATATTTTGCCTGGGCCATCCGTACCCATCAGATCAGTGAAGATCCGTGCCTTACCCTGCATTCGGCCCGCCAGCCGACACGGTTTCCCAAAACCATGAGCGAGCAGCAGGTGGACCAGTTGCTGGAGGCGCCCAACACCCGGGATGCGCTGGGATTGCGGGACCGCGCCATGCTAGAGACCCTGTACGCGTCGGGCCTGCGGGTTACCGAGCTGGTCAGCCTGAAGGTGCTGCATTTGAGCCTGAACGAGAACGTCGTACGGGTGGTCATGGGCAAGGGCGGCAAGGACCGGCTGGTCCCGGTGGGCGCGCAGGCGGCCTACTGGCTGGAGCGCTATCTGAAAGAGGCGCGCCCCGACTTGCTGGGTCGGCGTCAGTCCGATGATTTGTTTCTGACCCGTCGCGCCACCGGTATGACGCGGCAGGCATTCTGGCAATTGATTAAAAAATATGCGCTGCAGGCAGATATTCATACGCCGCTGTCGCCGCATACCCTGCGGCACGCTTTTGCCACCCATTTGCTCAATCACGGCGCAGATCTGCGTGTTGTGCAATTGCTGCTTGGGCATGCCGATATTTCCACCACCCAAATCTATACCCACGTGGCGCGTGAGCGGCTCAAGCAGTTGCATGCGCAACACCATCCGCGGGCATAAGCCGCAGGCCTGGCAGTTGCAGTAGAATATCCGGTTCCATCAACAAAAATACAAATCAGTGAACCGGATATGGCTGCCAGCAAACACGTATCGGAAACGCCTGCCACCCAAATGTTGAAGAAACATAAAGTGGCCTATACCGAACACACTTACGATTATATTGAGCACGGCGGCACCGCAGAGGCGGCGCGGCAACTGGGCGTTGATTCGCATGCCGTGGTCAAGACGCTTATCCTGGAAGATGAACACGCCAAACCGCACGTGATGCTGATGCACGGCGATTGCGAAGTGTCGATGAAAAACCTGGCGCGCCAGGCCAGCGTCAAGAAAATGCAGCCGTGCCAGGCAGCAGTGGCGCCCAGACATTCGGGATACCAGATCGGCGGCACCTCGCCTTTCGGAACACGCAAGCGAATGCCTGTATGGGTGGAGCAAAGCGTGCTGGATTTGCAGCAGATTTATATCAATGGCGGGCGACGTGGTTATCTGCTGGGGATTGATCCGCAGGTGCTGGTGACGCTATTGCAGGCAAACTCCGTGAGCGTGGCCAACGACGGGCGCGCAGCCTGAGCAGTGCCTGCTAAGCTTGTGTACCTAGCTGTTCCCGGAGAACAACAGTCCATGGCTGGTTTACAGCAGGGCAGGCTGCGCAACAGGGCTGCTGACTGGCGGCCTGAGCCCGCGTGTTGCCCCGGAAGCATCGCGCTGCAAGTACTCAATGGGGCCGGTTGACAGAGTCCGCGTTGACCTCGTCCCAGAAGGACTTGCCGCAAATCTTGCAGCGGTCTTCATAGCTCGGATCGCACAGGATTTCGGTAATTTCACGCGCACCCGGATACGATTGCGCAACGTCCGCCGAGCATTCATTGCAAACCAATGCATTCAGATAATAATCTTCATGTTGTGGCTCTCTGCGCTTGCGGATTGCATAGTGTTTCATGACAGTTCCTTGGCCGGTCATAATGCCAAATTAATACTACAAAGGCTATCCAGTTGAAAAGCAGGGTTTACACTAGTCAGGCATGGGCTGAGCGCCGACATTGCCTGCTGCACTTTCGGAAAAAGGGCAGTTGGCTGCGGAAACGGCAGCACGCGCTGCCGATCTATTCGATTACTTTATCCATGGGAATAGTGCCATCATTCGGAGTGTTGCCTGTGATGGCATCATCGTGATTGGCTGTCGCATTTGTCACCCCTGCTGGTTTTTATTGGGTCGTGCAACGATTGCCAGGTCCATTATCACGATGATTTGGCATATAATGCTGGGTGATTTTAACCGTTCTCGCCGTAGTTAAATGGATATAACCGACCCCTCCTAAGGGCCAATTACAGGTTCGATTCCTGTCGGCGAGGCCAGCAATCTTTATCTGATTTTGCAAAAACATAAATTATTATAAAAATCAGCAGGTTATTCGGTTGTGGTTTTTGCTGTTTTATCTTTTTTTAAAGAAATCGAAGATAGAACTCCCCAGAAACTCCCCAGAAACTCCCCAGAATTTTCCGAAAGACGACCCACACGGTCAGCAAGCAAAAAACAGCGAAAGGTTGGCAAATTCAATACTTCGATCGTGGCAAGCGCCTGTCCGCGACTTTCCCGACCCAGAGAGAGTACAAGGAGTGATTGAAAAAACGGGAGGAAGAAAACGACATCAAGCCAGCCAAGCGCATAACGCTCGGCGAACTGTTGGACGAATACGAGAAAAAGATCACAGTAAACAAAAAGTCGGCTGACAATGAGTCAAAGCGAATCAAGTTACTAAAAAGACCGATATCCTGGTCTGATGGAGAAATTGATCTGCAATGTGAACAAAAACGATATATCTGCCCGGCGTGATGATATGTACGAGCGCCCGAACGGTCGCTGCGGTCTGCTTCATGATTCCCGTGCCACGGCTAAATCAGTCGCGCCTACTCTTGTGTCCTGTTGCATAATATCGGCGAAGGGACTTGTCCCATTGAATGAAATTTGGATCTCCATGAGCCACTAGCTGAAACCGGTACTGTTCATATATGTACCAAAGATAGCTATTTGTACCTGGCTTAATTTCCCAAGCGAATATTTGCCCATTTTTATTCATTGCAATATATTTAGTCCACTGCGGGACTACGATGAGTTTCCCGTAGTAGCTCACGACCTTGATAGATTGACTCACTGACATCGCAAATTTCGCTCTTCGGTGCCCGATGCTACCAAAGGCATTAAATAAAACTGCTATTTGCAGGAAAATGTGCAACTAGATATCGTTCACGGTACGCTTTATCTGTGATATTTTTTTCAAGCCATTTTTTAAGCTCAATTTCATTGACTTTCTGCGGATCTACGCTCTTGACTGAACGATACGTTGTCGTACACATAGGTTGATCTAAAAACATGTATATCTCTTACCATTAAAAAGTCATGGAATAATGAAAAATCAATAAAAAATAAGAATATTAAAATTTAATTGTTATTTCATTTGACATAAAAATTTTGATAACTTAGTATCATTTGCACGGCTATTATTGAAATTTCATTTGCGTAATAGCCGTGCAATTGGCTGTTTGATAGCTGCCAATTGTGATTTTTGCCTTTATAGCTGACGGTTTTGGCCGTCAGCTTTTTTTCAATCGCTTTTATGCAGCGCGGAGACGAACTCTTGTTTCCTTAGTCTCGTTCCAGTACATGTGCGTGCGCAACACGTTCAGCTCCAATATTAAAGAGTCTTTTGATGTAGGGACCAGGCTCGCAGGAATGACCGCTTTCCCTGTTGTCCAGCGCATATTCGTGCCGTAGACGTCCTGAGCGGCGTTCAACCCGGTCAAGCTCTCATCATTGATATCGATCGAGTGACGAACACCATCTACAGTAAGGGAAATATCGGTTAGGCCTACGCCGATTACGCGCGTATCACGGCGGCTCCGTAGTGAAGTATCCCGAACGACAGACGAGTTGGACAGGACACGAATATCAGATTGCAGCCCTGCTGGTAGTTCGAAACGATACACGCCGAGTTTAGCGCATGGAGTCAGTGAAGCAATGGCGACACCATCTACTTCAATTCGCAAGTTGGCCTTAGATGTACGGGTTGCACCAGTCAGAGCTTGAGCACGTTTGAACAGTTCACGGCGAACAAATTCAATAATTTCAGGCGTGATTTTCTGAACGTAGCCAGGCAGAACGACACGTTCAGGAGCGGGCCCGAAATCGGGGTGAGCAGCGACTGTCTCAGCGTTTTCGAATGAATTGCGATAGTCGCCAACATCCAGGTAGCTTTCTGCAGCAGCGCCTTCAGCCAACAACATATCGAATTCTTCCAATTCCACATGGAAATATTCGAATTTCTTGATGTCAAAATCTTGGACTATGGTTTTACCATTGACCAGCGATAAGGCTGGGACCAGGGCGCCATCAAAGTTGAACCGATGGCCGGGAGATACGGTCAGGTCGCGATGAGGAACATTGTCTGCAAATGCCCCTTTCATAATATGGACTGGAGAAGCACGTAAAGCGTGAGAATCAGGTAAGCGGTTACGATTGAGTTTACGAAAGCCGAGCCACTTGACAGTACCTACATTACCGTTAGCGGTTAGAACCTTATCGCCAGCTTTTAACGTTTCGACTTTGACTTCACCTTCAGGCGTAGCAATGTGTGTACCTTTGAGATAGCACGCATAAACCATGACTCCATTTTCGAAGGTGATTTTCGACAGATCCTCACCAGATGCGTCATACGAGGCGATGGTATTGCCGTTGGCATCTTTAAAAACAATATTGTTGCCTACAACTTGACCATCAGTTGCACCAATAACTTTGATTTGATCTCCCGCAGAAAGACCTGAAACAGTAGGAGAAGAGGAAAGATCTATCTGTATTCCTTTTGGCTCATAGACCAATGTGGAAGTGCCAGAATCACCTAAGTCAAAGTTAGTATTATTAAGCGCAGCGCCTTGAATCAACGGTGGAGAATAATACAGTGTGGCGCCTTCACCCAAGTTGTAATTGGTAGTCTGCAGCGCACTGAAATTTTCGAGCAGATTGATTCTGACATTTGCATCTTGACCTACATTTAAAGTAAAGGTCGAGCCAATTGGTGAAAGGCTATGTTGCTCGAAATCCAGAATATCGTCGGAGTTTGTCGAATTGTTGATAGTTAACTCGGTGTTAAACGAATTACTCTGAACCCGTACCGCTTCATCGCCAGGATAGGAGCTTTGATCTACTGTCTTCTCTGTAGGCTGAAATAAACCGCCAAGTGTGATATTTGCCATGATATTACTTTTCCATTGAAGTAATTGAATTAAGAATAGGTATTCAAGCCAGTAAAGTTTCTGACACATTGTTGATAGTCAATGCGGCTACATACAGAAAAGATTTTCAAGTTACTTTCTGAAAAATTATTACTTATTTGAATACATGGCAATGCTAAGTGTTTGTCTATAAAAGAGCAATTAAACCAATGAGTTAAATAGTAGAGAAACGTCAACATTAGCATTTGTTAACATTCACTGCTCAGCGTATAGTTTTTATTCTGGCCCGTCTGCACCTTTCGAAAAACGAGATGCTGCGCCTCATAGGCGCTAAATGACCAATTTTCGGTTGCTCGTGCTAACCCGCTTGGGCCACGCTTGTCGCCACTGCCGTTACTGCCGATTATCTGTGTCCATCGGCAAGACAGAAAAACTGCAGAAACGAGAATCCGTTGTCGCTAACAGCAAATTGAAGAGCAATAGGTCACGAGATAGATAGATGAAGAAGCGGCTACAACGGAGGGTATTGCGTTTGCGCGAGCACGCTAATAGAAGGTTGGCTGAACAAGTAGGCAGGAGGTGGGTCTTGAATTCTACTTAGAGCAACGTTGCGGACGTATTTCATAGCTGGTCCTGGTTTCATCGCGGAACTGGATTAGGGGTCTTGGATAGGAATGAGAGCAGGACCAGACAATCGACAAAAAACTACCCACTATATGCCTGTAGGCTGCATTCTTATCCCGCTCTAGCGCAATGTCCTGCTGACTGTCGCTTCAAACGTGCCTCGTAATCTGAAAACTACACCAGAGAAGTAAAAATCCCCAGGAGTTACCTACACCCTGGGGATTCATACTACGGAGGTGCTGCAAGCCGGTGAGATCTTTGGAATGCCTGCAACCAACCGTACGTCTAAATGAGTACGTTATAAAAAGTCATTCTACCTCATTCCGGTTGGTTGCAAATCTCCGACTTTTCTACTGGCATATCTTCCATTTTTACGGTCAGGCCACAAAAATGTCTCATCGCCAAGCGATGTATCCCATTAGAAACGGTGTTGCATACCGACACCAACCAGAGTTGATTTCAGTTTTACGTTTTCTGCATTATCAAATTTAAGTTTACCGGTGCCGTAGGATGCAATGGCATATAAGCTCGTTCGTTTGGAAAGGTTATGTACATATCCCAAACTGAAAATATGCAGTTTTCCCTTTACACCGTCAAAAGCATCGCCAGTATTCTTGGTTGCGCTTCCTTGATATGAAAATAGAACTTTACCCTGGTCGCCAACAGGCGCTGTCAGCCCAGCCATCCAGGCTTGTTGACGATAACCGTTAGTCTCCGCGTAATTCATACCGAATGCAGAGCTGTTGGGATTGGTTACTGTTGTGAAGTCATTGAGCGCAGCATTTAGGCCTGTGCTGCCTGCCCCATTTTCAACAATAATATCATTTGACATGGAGCCACGGACCTGGCCGTAACCCAGATGCAATTTCACAACATCGAAATCATAGGATCCAAACAGATTCCACATATGCGTGGTACCTTTGATGTCACCATCGGTATCACGGAAGTCTGTACGGAAGCGATCATAAGAAGCGCTGACTGTGATGGGACCACTGTTGTAGCCGGCACCGACTGATATCCAGTTAGAGGTATTGCGCTCTTCAAAATCATTGAAACCGTCGCTACTTGTGGTCTTGTTATTTTTTCCAGCATAGGCAACACCGAGCTTGAATCCGCTGAAATCAGGCGTTACGTATTTGATAGAGTTGTCCATACGGGCAAAAGTGGAAGCGCCAAATGCACCGCTAAGAACGCCAGCTTGCATGAAACCAACACCAAACGGATCGATCGGTGCCACAATGTCAGCAGCGAGGTTATATTGACGTCCCAATGTCAGGGCACCCCAGCTGTCTCCTTTCAAACCCACATAGGCTTGACGACCAAACAGACGGTTACCTTGTAAAGAGCGACCGTTACCCAGATCAAAGCCACTTTCCAGTTGGAAAATTGCGCTAGTACCGTTACCCAGATCTTCGGCACCTTTCAAGCCCCACCGGTTGCCGTTTTTAACGCCATTGATCAGACCGATATCGCGGGTTTTTGTGAAAGCATCACCCTGGGTGACTTTGGTTTGTTGGTAACCAATACCAGCGTCAACCAGACCATACAGCGTCACAGAAGTTTCTGCATGAGCTACACCAGCGAAGCCGGTAACCAGAGCTGCAGCAAGCAAAGTCTTTTTCATCTGTTGTGTCTCCTCATGATTAATGTGTATTTTTGTTATGAATCGTTCAAATTCGATTCAATATACAAGCTTGGACACAATGGAGTAAAGTCTCTGAAATTGGACTGACATCTATTGAGGCCCGTTTAAATAGTAAGAAACTATGGGTTTTTTCTTTGGACAGTCTGGATTTACAATTTCTTCGACAAAAATTCTGACATATCCTATTTGTCTTTATAAAAAATAAATATTAATTATCAATGGGTTATGTGCTAATTTCTGTGCTGGTGTTTTTCGCATCAATCTGTTGACCTCTACTTGAAGGCCAATCACTTGAGAAAAATAATTACCGACATTGGCAATTTGTTGGGGTTTTCCTTGCCCAAGAATAAACTAGCCCTGTTTGTGAAATATATGCAACACATTCAATCATTTAAAATTTGCTTCAACATCAAGTTAGAAGCGTAACGGTGCAAGGTATTAAATTTACGAAGCAAAATTCCCGCTCTTATATGTCCTTTGAATACTTATAATTCCACCTGATGTTGTTGCTTGCTGATTTGGTACGCTTTTATGCGATATAAGGCGAATTGGCATTATTACAACTGCGTTTGTCGCGCGTTCCAGTGTGTTTGGCCCGATTGCAGCATCGTTACGGACAAGACAAGCGCCATGCCTTAAAATAGTACATCGCTAATCACCCGGAGAATGGCATATGAGCAATGATACTGAATTTGACACCGCGCTGGATAATATCGATTTTGATGCGATTGAAAAGAAAAATGCCGAGTTGATCAAAAAGATGGATGAAAACTTGCCTGAAGCAGACGACGACTGCGGAGACGCCTGCAAAATCTAGGCGTTTTGAATGCTAATAAAAAACGACGCTATATGGTGTCGTTTTTTTGTTGTGCCGTATTAAAGGCCCAATAGAACGCCGACGGCAATAATCGCCAGGACCAGCGCTGCAATCGCGGTATAGAGGTAGTCGCGTGCGTGTGCGAACATCGCCAGCATGAGTGCGACGCGGATAATTGGCAGCAACACGAAAATCACCACACCGAGTTTGATCAGCGCATAGCCGGTTTGGGCCAGACTCGGGGTGTAGTCCATCTGCCCCAGGGCGCCAAGGATAATGCCGATCATAATCACTGCTGAAGCGATCAGGGTGCCGTACCATAGCAGGCCCGCAATGATTCCGTCGTGGCGGTCCGGCTTGCTGTCCAATGGATTCATGAGCCTGTTCCCCAAAGATGGATGCCCAGCGCACTTAGCATCATTTGGATTGCAAGTGCAATAAGAATGACAGCGAACAGAATGCGCAGTTTGTCAGCGGGCAGTCCCATCAGCAGGCGAGCGCCGGCCAGTGCCCCCACGACTGAACCGAGTGCAACGGGACCGGCGATGTTCATATCGATGTCGCCGCGAACAAGATATGCACCACCACTTGCTGCAGCGGTTACGCCAATCATAAAGTTGGATGTTGCCGATGACACCTTGATGGGGAGTCGCAAGGCAGTATCCATTGCCGGTATTTTCAGTACGCCGGAACCAATGCCCAGCAGGGCGGAGATAACGCCGGCGCCATACATCAGGGAAAGACCCAAGGGGACCCGGGCGACCTGATAGGCGACGTCCTTGCCCAGTTGGCGATCAGGAAAGGTAGAATGCAAACCCAGCCGACTTGCCCAGCTTTGCGGGTCGGGCGTGATGGCCAGTGCCGGGTCGCGACGCCGGGCCATCATCTGCTGTGCTGACAGAACGAGAATGACAGCGAAAAGCCCATAGAGTGCCGGCGTTGGAATGATGCCTATCAACAGCACGCCTGTGATTGCACCAAGCGTGGTCGCTGTCTCCAGGACAATGGCAAGCCTGATGTTGGTCAGGCGTCCTTTAAGAAATGGCGCGGCGCTGCCGCAGGAGCAGGCAATGACAGACACGATGCTGGCGGCGATTGCAACATGAATGTCTACGCCGAACGCGATAATGAGTATGGGCACAATAAAAATGCCGCTAGCCATTCCCAGCATGCCGCCCAGCATGCTGGCGCCGAACGCGGCGGCAAATAACCAGAACAGGGTCGCTATATCCATATTTGCGCACCCAGTCAGTGTGAACGTCGCGATAGCCGGGTGGCAAAGCGGATGGAGTCGCCTCGGTAATACAGTTTTTCGTAATCGACGGGTTGCTCTCCGGTGCTATAGGAGGTGCGTTCGATTAGAAAAATCGGGGCGCCGATTGCAATATTGAGGGCCTGTGCTACATGCCTGTCTGCGATCACCGCCTCCAACTGATAACTGGCCTCTACCAGCGGCAGGGCATATTTGTTTTCGAGCAGATCGAATATGGGTTTCACGTCCAGATTGTTGCTGACGACCTTGTCGCCGATCTCCAGAGGCAGATAGGTTTCGTCAAACGACATGGGAATACCATCGGCTAGGCGAACACGTTCAATCCGATAGACCTGCGTGCCTGGGGCAATCTGCAGTGCCAGGGCTGTTTGCTCGTCAGCGGTAACGATGCGTTTATCCAGCAGACGCGACGTCGGATGACGACCCAATACCACCATGTCTTCGGCAAACCCGGTCAGTTCGGTCAGCGCCTGCGTGATCTTGGGGTGCGTCACGAAGGTTCCCTTACCGCGGCGAATTTCCACCAGTCCACGGGCCACAAGATTGTCGATGGCTTTGCGAATGGTGGTTCGGCTCATATGAAAGCGTGCGATCAATTGCTCTTCCGTCGGTAACTGCGTTCCGGCGGCAAGCTGACCGCTGGAGATCTCGGTGGCCAGGGCAGCTTCAATTTTTGCGTATAGCGGAGTGCTGTTGGTATCGATCAGTGTCATAGAAGACATCATGACATCATGATGTCATGATGTCCAGAAAAAAATGTCAGGAGTCATCTTCGTGTGTATTTCATGTGAATTGATTGCGACAGGAGTATTTCAGTCACATTGCCGTCTGGCTGCACTGCAAGCGACAACGGGAAAATGCAATACGCGACCACAGACGCATATTGGCCAATACCTGACTGTCAGATGGCGCCACCCGTTTTTCGTGGCAAGCGACGCTCGACAGGTGATGACTGGATGATGGACGTATTGGTCATTGAATAAGGGATGAGCTGGTCAATCAGGTGCTCCAGCCCTTCGATGGATTCGACGTGCGCACGGGCAATAAAACAATCTTCGCCCGTGACGCGATCACATTCGGCAATTTCCGGGATGTCTTTCAGAATCTGCGCAACGCGTTGCAACTGGCCGGGGATGGGCCGAATACGCAGCCAGGCTGCGATGGGCAGGCCCAGGGCCCTGGGATTTATTTTCAGGGTGTAGCCTTCGATCAAGTCGGCATCTTCCAGCCTTTTTATTCGCTCCGAGACGCTTGGCGGCGATAGCCCCACAAGGCGGGCCAGTTCGGCCGTTGTCGTTCTTGCATCCTTTACCAGCGCCTCGATCAACATCAAATCCGTGCGATCCAGCTTTCCATTTTGATATTTAAGGCGTTTCATGTAATCGACCTTTTTTATAAAGCTATTTTCCCAGATATGGCTTTTGTTCTGTATTCATCTGGTCGCTCCAGTCTCGCATAATAAGGGCAAAGGAGCAACAATGAAATTATTGCATTTATCACATCTATCGTTGACTCAGGTCGCCCGCTTTGTGCCTCCGACCGTTTGGTTCGGTGTCAGTGCCATCTTTCATTATCTTGGGCCCTCATTTGCGGTCCTTCTGTTTCCGTCCATCGGGGTGCTGGGTGTTACCTGGTTCAGAATTGCTTCGGCGGCGCTGATTTTTGCACCGATCACACGGCCGTGGAAGACATTGCAGCGGGCTGATGGGAGAACGCGATTATTACTGGTCGGGCTGGGGATTTGTCTGGCTGTGATGAACACTTCCTTCTATCTGGCATTGGATCGCCTGCCGATGAGTCTTGTCGCTGCCATGGAATTTGCAGGCACGATCGTCGTTGCACTTTATGGCCTGCGATCGCGACGCAATCTTTTGGCACTGGTTCTGGCTGTTCTCGGCATCATCATACTGATTGACGTAAAGTGGTCCACCGATTTGCACGGACTTTGCTGGGCGGCATTGAATGCGACACTGTTCGTTATCTATATTACCCTGGGCCACAAGGCCGCAGAGGGTGGCGCCAGCAGTGGTGTTGAGTATCTTGGCGCCGCCATGGCCATTGCATTTATCATTGTGATGCCAATTGGCATTATTGAGGCCATGGCAGCGTTTGGCGTGCCCGAACTCGTGGTGGCTGGCATTGCAGTCGGATTCTGCTCTTCAGTTGTTCCATATGTTGCCGATCAGATGGCGATGTCGCGTCTGCCTCGTGCCACCTTTGCCCTGTATCTGGCCATCCTGCCGGCAACCGCGACCCTTATTGCTGCCATCATGCTTGCGCAGATACCAACGCCGCAGGATCTCGCTGGCATTGCACTTGTGATGATCGCCATTGCAATACACAAGCCACCACGATCTGTCGCAGACGCCGGTCGCATGGGTGACGAGATCGACAGCAACGGCTCGGCAATGCAGCCCCGTCAGGAAAAAGGCGACGCAGTAGGGTAGCGGATCACTGACGCCTGCGGCCCGCCTGCCGGAAAATCAATGAGGCGCGATCAGTTGGGGCGCGCGTTAAGGGACAGCCGGAGCCTGTCAGGCTGATTTGTTTGTCGTGCCGGGGCTGGCGTCGTCGCCCACATCATAAACACCGTCCGGGTCGGCAATCAGTTTCTGGAATTGTCCGCCCCGGGCCACCAGCATTTCAAAGTGGGTTTTTCCGTCGTGCAGCCTGGGCGTGAGCAGCACCACTTTGCCTTGTGTCTTTTCTTCGATATCGCGAACAATCTCAGTCAGGCCCTGCACGGTCCTGCATTTACGACGCTGATCATCGTCCTGGGTACCGGCGGCGAATGCGCCATAGCTCAATTGCGCCGCTAGCGAGGACAAAACCAGTTTGAGCAGTACATCTTTCATCTTATTCTCCTTCTGGCAATCCGCGTGAACGGGTAGACAATGAGTGCAAGCAGTGGCTGCCAACATTGAACGGCTGTCGCACCTGGCAACCGGTGGGAGTACAACGGCATAATAGGGGGCAACCGGGGCAAATAAAAAAACGCAGGGTCGTGGTGCGTTGTCGTCCGCGAGCGCCCAGTTTACCGGCTTGTTCCGCAACGAGCCAGCGAATATTTCAAGTTTGATACGGCTTTTTGTGCTGCAGAGCAGTACGAATAAGACAGTAGTAGCTAGATAGCAGTAGCAGGACAGCAGGAGTGGTCACGATTTATGGATGCCGGTTTTTTTGCGTGCCCGAGTTGCCCTGTTCATGCAGGATACCCGGGTATCGTGACGATGGTGTGACGGTATGGCCGGTGCCGTAACAACCGAAATGCTGCGTTGCGACTGCAGCAATGCCAATGAATGCCTGTCATAATACCGGTTTGCGATTAAGGCGGGTCGTTGTACGACACGCCGGATTGTTTTTTCGGATGCATTCTCATGGCATGTTCAATTGATGCGGTAACGCCTGAAACGGTGGCGTCGCTGGATCCGGATACGACGGTTGTTGTTACCGTCAATAACCGCCTGGTTTGGCGGGTACACGCGTTGTTGCTCGAGCAGGCAGGGCGCGACAGGGCCGTGCTGCAGCTGCCCGCCGCCTGTTCACTCACCCGGTGGCTGGACCAGCTGCATCAGGAACGGCTATTTTGCGCCGATCCTGCTGTACGCAGTCACCGGCTCAGTGATTTTGCTGCCCGTCTGTTGTGGGAAGAGGTCGTCGCCTCCCTGCAGGGCGAGACCCCGCTCATTGATGTGCAGCTGGCTGCCGCGCGCGCCATGGCGGCCAGTCATGACCGTGATGAGTGGCAGGTGCAGGTCCAGCCCCAGGAACAGACCGAGGAATACCTGCGTTTTATGCAGTGGCGCAATCAATACGAACAACGCTGCCGCGAACTGGACGCCCAGGATGACAATCACCTATATAACACGCTGATCGATTCGATCGCGGCGGGTCGGCTGTTGCGGCTGCCCGCCACCATGGTCCTGGCAGGCTTTAACGAATACTCGCCGCGATTGACACGGTTGTTGCAGGCGTGCGCAGATCGTGGTTGCCGGTTGGTATCGCTATCTCTGCCCAGGCACGAGCAGTCGCAACGCATATTGTCGGCGCAAAAAGATCGCAGCAGTGAATGGATCGCTGCCGCACACTGGGCTGCCAGCGAGCTGGCAGCCGATCCGCAGCGTCGCGTGGCCATTGTCTCGCCAGCCATGGAAGCAGATGCCGTGTTCGCAAGACGAATTCTGGATCGTGAACTGTCGCCCGATCCCTTTGCGCCGGCCTATCGTTACAACATGACGGTGGGGCGCGCACTCGGGGAGTGGCCCGTTGTGCTTGCCGCCTTTCGATGGCTGTCGCTGATTGCCGGTCTGTGCGATCAGGGTTCGGTGCGGCCGCAGCAGTTTGGCCAGGCGCTGCTGGCCGGATTTTGCAGTGCAAGCGCTGCCGAACAGTCGGCCATGGCGGTATTGGATGCGCGCCTGCGCGATTCACAAAACATTGCCTGGAATACCGATCAGGTATGCGCCCAAATGGATCGTCATGTCCCGGACTTTTCCTATGTCTTCCGGCAGGCAATGGCACACTGGCGGCAGGCCGCGTCCGGGGGACGCCAGAGCACCGAACACTGGACCCAGCTCATACGCGAGACGCTGGCATTGCTGGGTTTTCCCGGTAGTACGCTGTCAAGTACCAACTATCAGGTGTGCGCAGCGTTCGATGCGCTCTTGCATACTTTTTCATTGCTGAACCTGTATGCGGGGCGCCTGTCGGGCATGCCTGCCGTTGCGCTGCTGCAGCGCATGGCGCGGGAATCCATGTTCCAGCCACAACGCGACCAGGATGTCAGGCTGGATGTCCTGGGCTTTCTTGAAGCTGAACACGGCCAATGGGATGCGGTCTGGGTGCTTGGCCTGACAGATGACGTTATTCCAGCCAGTCCTGATCCGAATCCGTTTTTGCCTGTGGCAGCGCTGGCCAGGGCGGGTGCGCCGCGTGCCACGCCGGAGCGGGAGAAAGCCTGGGCAATCGAGATGCTGCAGGCATTGTGCGGGGTTGCACCCCGTGTCGTACTGAGCTACCCGGCCAGCGAGGCCGACAGAGCGCTGCGGCCGTCGCCGTTGCTCAGCTTTTTTGTCGGCGCGCAAGCCGGGCAAGGGCAGGGGGCCGACACCCCTGAATGCCTGTCCCGGGCCCGCTGCGCATCGTTGCCGTTGGAAACGTTGAACGACAATCGAGGTTTGCCCCTGACGCATATTCTGGAAGGCGGCTCGGACCTGTTGGAAACGCAGGCGCTCAATCCGCTTTGGGGGTACGTCCGGTATCGTCTGTTGGCCAAAGGGCTCAAACCCTATCCCGAGTCACTGAACGCGGCCATTCGCGGTATGTTTCTGCACAGCATGGCCCAAAAAGTATGGGAAATGCTTGGTTCTTCCGAACGCCTGGCACAACTTAGCCAGGTTCAGCAGGATGAACTGGTGGCGCAGGCCGTGACCATGGCGGCTGACCAGACGCTGGACGGGGTATCGCCAACACTGGCGGCAATGGAAAAGGAACGGGGTCACGCAGTCATGATGACACTGCTGGATCTGGAGCGGGAGCGCCCGGCATTTCATATTGTGGGTGTCGAACAGGCGGCTAGCTGGCAGCATGCCAGCGTAAAAGTCAATTTGCGTGTCGACCGGATTGATGAGACCGGGTATGGCGCCAAAGTGGTGATGGATTACAAATCCGGGCAGCGCACGCCCGACTTCCAGAAAGACTGGTTGCGACCACAACCAGTCAACCTGCAACTGCCCTTGTACGCTACGGTATTGCGCCAGCCTGATGAAGCGGGGCAGCGCGGGCAGATAGAAGCCTTGCTGTTTGCAAAATTGAATGCAAAGAAAACTGAGTTGAGCGGTTTGGGCGAGAATGGCACCGATATTGCCGGGGCGACGTCCCTGGCCAAACTGGCGCCAGAGCAAAGCTGGGAGGTGTTGCTAGATGGCTGGGAACGTAGTCTGCAACAATTGGCCCGCGACATGTCGGATGGGGTGGCCGATAACCGCAGCTGGGCTGTGAATGACCTGATCTATTGTGATGTGCTGCCGTTTCTGCGCCTGGCACAGGAGAGTGAAGATGATTGAACGTCGGCCCAGTGATTTTGAAGCGCGGGCACAGGCGCTGCACACGGACAAATCGTTCATTATTCAGGCGCCGGCCGGTTCTGGTAAAACCGAGCTGCTTACTGACCGTATTCTGGCACTGCTCGGAGGCGTGATCAAACCTGAAGAGATTCTGGCCATCACCTTTACGCGTAAGGCGGCTGCTGAAATGCATGCCCGGGTGCTGCGCAAGCTACGTGCCGGCCTGTCCGAGCAGGAGCCGGCAAGCGCCCATGAAAAAAACAGCTGGCGTCTGGCTCGTGCGGCGCTGGCGCGCAATGAGCAACAAGGCTGGGATCTGCTTAATCACCCGGCACGGCTGAAGGTTCGTACGATTGACGCCTTTTGCGCGCAATTGGTCCGTTCCATGCCATGGATGTCCGCCATGGGCGGAATGCCGGGCATTGCCGATAATCCCGAGCAGCTTTATTTGCAGGCGGCCAGACGATTGCTGGAACATGTAGACCACAACGAAAGCGTGCAGGACGTGTTGCTGCATATGGATATTGATCTGGGATCGGTGGAGCGACTGATCGTGGACATGCTTGCGCGACGCGACCAGTGGCTGCAGGAAACGGTCGACACCCACACAGCTATGACACAGTTGCGGGTGGCGCTCAGAAACGTCATGGAGCAGAAGCTGGACGCCCTGGCAGGGGCGATGCCGTTTTCTTACGCCAGCGAGTTAGCGCCCATCGCGCGCCTGGCTGCCGCCAGCCAGGCCGAGACAGCGGTCTGCGTGCTGGGCGCGCTCATGGACTGGGACGGTGTGCCGCTGGCCAGTTCCGTCGAGGCTTTGCCGCAATGGCATGCCTTGTCGCGCCTGCTGCTCACAGGCAGCGGCGGCTTGCGCAAACGCCTCACCGTCAAGGAAGGTTTTCCGGCCAAAAGTGCACACAAGCAGGCCATGCAGGACTGGCTCGATGCCTGGCAGAGCGATAGCGAACACTGGGCCGGCCTGCTTGCCGAAATCAGTGATTTGCCCCTGGAGGTGCTGAGCGAGCGTCAGGAGAAAATCATCCGGTCCTTGCTGGAAACGCTGAAACTGGCTGCGGCGGAGCTGACACTGGTTTTTCGTGAAGAAAAACAGGTTGATTTTATTGAAATCGCCCAAAGAGCGGCGCTGGCGCTGGGTTATACCGATGACCCCACTGATATGCTGTTAAAGCTGGATGCGCGCATTTCGCACATTCTGATCGACGAGTTTCAGGACACCAGCCAGATCCAGATTCAACTGATCGAAAAGCTTACACTGGGCTGGAGCCCGGGCGATGGCCGCACGCTGTTCCTGGTGGGCGACCCGATGCAGTCCATTTATCGCTTTCGCAAAGCCGATGTCGGTCTGTTCCTGAGCGTTGCCAATGAGGGAATCAACGGGCTTGAGCTGGAAAAACTGGTCCTGACCGAGAATTTCCGTTCTCAGGCAGGCGTGGTTAACTGGGTAAACCAGTCCTTTAGCCGCGTGTTTCCTAAAGATGATGACCTGACGCTGGGTGCGATCAGGTATACGGACTCGGTGGCATTCAATCCGGCAGCAGAGGGCCCGGCCGTGCGCCTTCATCCGGTTTACCAGGCGGAAGGCAAGGATGTGCAAGTGGTTCAGGCGCAAGCCGAGCAACTGACGCTGGAGCTGGTGCGCACAGCGCTGGCGGCCAACCCGGACAGCGACCATCCGGTTGCCATCCTGGTCAAGGCTCGAACGCATTTGGGCGCGCTGATGCTGCTCATGCAGCGTAACGGGATCCCTGTGCGGGCGGTCGAGCTCAACCCGATTCGGGCAGAGCAATCGGTAACCGATCTGGTCCAACTGATTCGCGCGCTTGCGCACCCGGCCGATCGCGTGGCCTGGCTGTCTGTTTTGCGCTCACCGGTGTGTGGTTTGACGCTGAAGGCGCTAACGCATCTGTTTGGCGACAGTCGCGACACCATTGTTTTTCGTTTGCAAACGGTGCTGGCCCGCGAAGCTGAATTTGCGCCGCTACTTGGCGATGAATGGCCGCGTTTGCAGCGTTGTGCGCAGATCCTGCTTGATCGCAGTCATGTGACTGCCGATATTGCATTTTCCTCGCATGTAGAGTCGGTCTGGCGTGCGCTTGGCGGCTACGGCGTGTATGCAAGCGATACGGCATTTGCCGATTTCCAGGCCGTGTTCGATCTGGTCGACAGGCTGGCGCCCTACGGGGACCTGAATCCTGCCGACCTGGAGGATGCGCTGGCGCGCCTGTATTCGGCAACGAGCGCGCAGCAGCGGGCGGTTGAAATCATGACCATGCATAAGTCCAAGGGGCTGGAGTTCGAAGAGGTTATTTTGTATGGGTTGCATCGTCGGCCCCGTTCCGACACGGCGCCATTGCTTCGCTTTGAGCGCAACCGAAATCGCCTGCTAATGGGTCCCATCAAGCCCAAGGCAGCGGAGGAAACAGACAAACTGTCAGCGATGCTGGGCGCGATGGAAAAGCGACGCAGCGACTATGAGCTCGATCGCTTGCTCTACGTGGCCGCTACTCGTGCGCGCCAACGCCTGCATCTGGTTTCACAGGTCCAGTGCAAGCAGGGCCAGATTGTTGATCCGCCGCGCGGTTCCTTGTTGTCGCGGCTTTTTTCACTTTTTGAGTTTACGCCCCCCGAGCCCCAGGCGCAGCAAGAGGCGGCAACCGCCGATGCTGCAACACCTGGGGTCCAGGGACCGGTTCTGAGCCGGATTGCCACTCAGGCCCTTGTGCAGTTGCCCGTCGTTTCCGATAGAAGGGCCATAATGGGTTCCGCTGGTTCAGGCTGGCAGTTTGACGATAAATACGAGGCCAGCATTGGGACGGTGGCGCATGCATGGCTGGCTCGCATCGGCCAGGACCGCATGCGAGGCTGGGATGAGGCAAGGCTGCAGGCGGCGCAGGACGTTATCGTGCGCCAGCTGGAAAATGAAGGGTTGCGCCAGTCGCAGGCGCGCAGTGGCGCGCAACGCGTTTACGCGTTGCTTAGTCGCTGCGTGGCATCGGAAAAAGGCCGCTGGCTGCTCTCGCATGATCAGGCTCGGCAGGAGTTGCCCTTGACCGGCGTGGATGGAAAACAGCTGATTGTCGACGTGGCGGTCTCCACCGAAACGGGATGGCTGGTCGTGGATTTCAAGACGGGTGTGCGGCGGGAGCACGAGCCGCAGGACGTTTTTGAGACGCGTATGAGAGACACGTATCGACTCCAGTTGCAAGGGTATTGCGAGCGCCTGTCGCAGATGGACGGGCGCGCCGCCACAGCTGTCATTTTTGCGCTGGATACCGGAGACTGGATTGAATTTGATCCGGCGCTCTTGACGCAGGCAAGGTAAATTTCCCACAAGCGGCGCGAAACTTGCTAAAATGCAAAGCGGTGGGTCCCTTCGCATGGGCCGGCGGTGAAACTGGTCAGGTCGGGAACGAAGCAGCCATAGTCGTTCAGGTTCAGTGCCGAAGTAAGGCTCACCCCCGCATTCTTGAACCAACGTCACCCCTTGTGGTGACGTTGGTTTTTTCTGGGCTACAATATTCGGTATGAGTTATCTTGTCCTTGCCCGTAAGTGGCGTCCTCGCTCCTTCGAAACGCTTGTCGGCCAGGACCATGTGGTCCGGGCGCTGACCAACGCACTCAATACTCAGCGTCTTCATCACGCCTGGCTGTTTACAGGTACCAGAGGGGTCGGCAAGACAACGCTCTCACGCATCCTGGCAAAATCACTCAATTGCGAAACCGGTATCACGTCCAAACCCTGCGGCGTATGTCGTGCCTGCGTTGAGATTGACGAAGGGCGCTTTGTCGATTATCTGGAGTTTGACGCAGCATCCAATCGCCGGGTCGAAGAAATGACGCAGCTGCTGGAGCAGGCTGTCTACGCGCCAAGTTCTGGGCGCTATAAAATTTATATGATCGACGAGGTGCACATGCTTTCCGGGCATGCGTTCAACGCCATGCTCAAAACGCTGGAAGAGCCGCCGCCGCATATCAAATTTATTCTTGCGACCACCGACCCGCAGAAAATGCCGGTTACTGTGCTGTCTCGCTGTCTTCAGTTTAACCTGAAGCAAATGCCGCCAGATGCCATAGTCTCGCACCTGAATCACGTGTTGACAGAAGAGGAAGTGGCATTTGAAGTGCCTGGCTTGCGTCAAATCGCCCAGGCCGCAGGCGGTTCCATGCGCGATGCGCTGTCGCTGACCGATCAGGCCATTGCATTTAGTGGTTCCAATATCACCGGCGATGCCGTGCGCGATATGCTTGGCACCATTGATCAGCGCTTTCTGGTCCGTCTGCTTGATTCCCTGAACCAGGGGTCGGCGCAGGGCGTACTCGACATTGCAAATGAATTATATGAACGCGGCTACTCGTTTGGTGGCGCGCTGGCCGATCTGGCTGTTCTGCTGTCGCAGATCGCAATAGAGCAGCGCCTGCCGGGCACAGCCCTTACAGAAGCGTTGTTGCAGGATGATATCGTGCGACTGGCGCGTACCTGCCACCCCGATACGCTGCAGCTGTTTTATAGCATTGCGATTCATGGGCGAAATGAACTGGCACTGTCGCCGGATGAATATGCCGGTTTTGTGATGACCTGCCTGCGCATGTTGTCTCTGGTGACATCCGAGCCGGCTCACAGCACGGCAAGCGAATGGCAGGCCGGGAATGGTCATGCGTCAGGCGGGCAAAAAACGGCTGCAGTCGTGACCGCTGCAGGGCCTGCGCCGGCGCATCACGAAGCCGTGGCTGTGTCGCCTGCGCCTGCTGCTGCGGAGCAGGGCGCACAGCAGGCGCCAGCGACAATGGGTCAGCCAGTGACTGCAAGCGCAACAGACTTGCAAAAAAAAAATCTGAATAACATGCCGATTGCGGCGGCTGCGCAGCCGCCTGAGGCCGAGTCCCAGCCGTCAGCTGCGTTGCCTGCGCAAGCGCAGCCGGCAAACCTAGCTCCCATAGCGCCAGTTGCGCCGGAAACAGCAGAGCAGGTCGTTGCCTCCGATATAAGCACACGCACAACCATCAGCAGCGACGGTGCATTACCGGTCGTTCTGGCGCCGCAGCGCGAGCCGATTGTGGTTCCACCGGTCCAGGCTGCAGAGCAGCGGGTCCAGGAGCGGCCCGCCTGGGAAGAGGATACCGCGACCGGCGCCGTGGGTACCGCATCTGCGCCCGTGGCGGATATGCCTGATTCGGCCGTTGCAGCGGTTGCGCCAGCACCCAACGGGACTGCGGCACAACCTTTTGTCAACGGCAATGGTGCTGATCACGCGCTTCCTGCAAGCGACGCAGGGCAGACTCGTGTCTCAAATTCGCCCGACGCACAGCAGATCACTGAAGAATCCGGGCCACCTGTATGGGAAGATATTCCTCCGGACTGGGATGCTGCTGGTCTGGCTGGCCAGACCGATGATGACGGCGATATTGTACCTGCCGATAATGTGGTGGTTGAGAAAGACCAGACCTGGGTTCCCAGTCATCAGGATCCGCAAGCCCGTCGGCCGCTTTCGGCCATGAATGCCCGCGAATGGGTGCAGCTGGTCGCTGAATTGCCGCTTGCCGGCTATGCTGCCGAAATGGCTCGTCGCTGTGAATGGGTGGCCCACAAACAGAATAAAATCACACTCAGAATTCCGGTCAAGGGGCAGAATGATTTGAACGCCAAGATCAAGCTCGAAACGGCGCTGACCGAATACTTCCACGAAGTAATCCGGGTCGATATGGTTTTTGGCCGTACTGGCGACGATACCCTTCATGCCGTGGAGCAGGCCGAACGTGAGGCATTGCAAAAACGGGTGGAAAAAGCTGTGCAGGAAGATGAATTTATTAATACACTGATTGCGGATCTGGGTGCGCGCGTCGTACCCGGTAGCATAGAGCCGTTCAGGCAAAAAAGCGTATGATGTCAACCGCAAATTATTGCGATTTATAGGAACTTATTCATTATGATGAAGAATCAACTGGCCGGTCTGATGAAGCAGGCCCAGCAAATGCAGGAAAACATGAAAAAGGCGCAGGATGCCCTGGCCGATGTTCTGGTCGACGGTGAGTCGGGCGGCGGTATGGTTAAAATCACCATGTCTTGCCGTCATGATGTCAAACGCGTCACCATTGATCCTGCGCTGCTTGGCGACGACAAGGACATGCTTGAAGATCTGGTTGCTGCAGCATTCAATGACGCCTTGCGCAAGGCTGAGGCAACAACACAGGAAAAAATGTCCGGCGTGACCGCTGGCATGCCCATGCCTCCAGGAATGAAATTTCCCTTCTGATGCGCGACATACTGCCTGAACCCGAGCCGCTGAGTGCACTGATCGAGGCGCTGCGTCGCCTTCCCGGCGTCGGTCAGCGCTCGGCGCGACGCATGGCCTATCATTTGTTGCAATACGATATAGCGGGCGCCGATCAGCTATCGCGCGCACTCAGCACCGCCGTAACCGACATCCGGCACTGTGCTCGCTGCAACTCATTTTCCCAGAATGACATCTGTGAAACCTGTCTGAATCCGAAGCGTAATGCCGCCCAGTTGTGCATTGTAGAGACGCCGGCCGATCAAAATATGATAGAAGCCAGCCATGGATATCAGGGTCTGTATTATGTGCTTATGGGTAGAATCGCGCCTCTTGAAGGCGTCGGGCCAGCCCAGCTGAATTTCGAAAGACTGCTCAAGCGTGCAATGGATGGCGCGGTTACGGAAGTGATCCTGGCGACCAATTTCACGGCAGAAGGGGAGACCACCGCGCATTATCTGACCGAAATTCTGCGTGAAAAAGGCCTGCAGGTCTCACGCATTGCGCGCGGCATACCCACTGGCAGTGAATTGGAATATGTTGATGCCGGCACCATCGCCTGGGCATTTATGGAGCGCCGCGGCGCGCAATAACCGGTACGGTGCCGTCCGGCGCCTGACAGCGGATGCTTGCAGTATATGGCATCTCTCGCTACATAGTGTTTAGTGCTGCGCGGCGCCTCCTACCACAAAGCATCTCGTACCGCGTCGTGTCTGGTATTACAACGTATCTCTAACCGCGTAGCGTCTCGCACGACACATCGCTCGGCACGCCAATAACGGCCCCGATAAATCGGGGCCGTTATTGTACGGCGGTTTAGAGTACGGTGCTTTATAGCATGGAGCGTTTCAGCAGGTCGCGTTTACCGCCTTTGCCATAAAAGGCGCCGCGCTGCTGCCTATCCTTTTTTACGAGACGCGTCGATCAATGTATCCAGACCGATTGCATCTGCCACAAAGGTGCGTATGCCTTCACTGAGCTTTTCGGTGGCCATCGCATCTTCATTGAGCAGGAAGCGGAAGTTTTTTTCTTCCGGCGCAATGGAGTCGATGTTGGCCCTGGCTGCCATTGATTCATGCAGGTGTGCCGTGACGCTGCCGTCGGTTGTGGCCAGTTCGCCCAGCAGTTCCGGACTGATGGTCAGCAGGTCGCAGCCGGCCAGCGCCAGTACCTGCCCGACATTGCGAAAGCTCGCACCCATGATCTCGGTTTTGATGCCATGGCGACGATAGTACTGATATATCCGGGTGACCGATTGCACGCCCGGATCGTTTATTCCACTGTTATCCGCTTCTACCCAGTTGCTGGCTGCTGCCTTTTTATGCCAATCGTAAATACGCCCGACAAAGGGTGAAATCAGCGTCACCCCGGCGTCGGCGCAGACGACCGCCTGGATCAGGGAGAACAGCAGGGTCATATTGCATGCGATCCCTTCCTTTTGCAGGATGCGCGCAGCGGCAATGCCTTCCCAGGTCGATGCGATCTTGATCAGCACACGCTTGTGATCCACACCGGCTTGATCGTACAGCTCAATAATGCGGCGCGCACGGGCCACCGTGCCTTCCGTGTCGAATGACAGGCGCGCATCCACTTCCGTGGACACCCGCCCCGGCACGATTTCAAGAATCCGTCTGCCGAATTCAACCAGAATATGATCCAGTGTATCTGCGGGCGTTGCCTCGGGGTACCTGGCAAGCGTGTTCTGCAGAATCGGACGGTAGGCGTCCTTAGACAGGGCTTTGAGGATCAGTGAAGGATTGGTGGTTGCATCGGTGGGCTTGAGCTCACGCATGCTTTCGAAGTCACCCGTATCGGCAACCACAGTTGTGAATTTTCTGAGTTGGTCAAGTTGATTCATATGGGAGGTTTCCTGCACGGCCAGTGGTAACATATTTGCCGTTTCCTGCAAACCATTGCTCCTTTCCGGCTCGATGAAAAATTGTAAATTAACGGTTGATTATTTCAAAATCTTACGGATACGTGTATATTACCCGCAATATACAGGCAAGATTCGAATACCGGTCGCCTGACACATATTGTCATCTGGTTTGGCCTGAAAAAACCGGCGGTGGGTGCCCTGCGCTGGCGGTGTCCATAGCTCCGCACCGCAAGCGACGCGGATACAAACGCGCTTGAAAATATTGTAAATGTGATTATTGCGACGGCTTGGGTCGTCCAGTTTTTTTATTCCATTCAAAACTGTACAGGAAAGGGTTAAGGGCAGAATGCTTGTCAAGTGGTGCAGGGCAATATTGCTGACGGGGCTCGCTGTGATGTCAGGTACGTATCTACCAGTCGCATCCAGCCAGATAATCTCGTTCGCAAATCCCTTCGTCGGGGTCGGATCCGCACAACAGGAAATTTCCCTGAATCCCTGTCTGCCTGAAACTGAAGTCCGCAATCAATTTGGCGCCAGTGCGGTCCTGCAATTGCAGCAGGCGGTAAAGCAGTGGCCGGCCCAATTGTGCAAGGATTCAACCGTTGCCCGTAATCTGGTTGATTGGTTTTACAACAGTTCGGCGCTGCTTGCCAAAACCGACAGGCCGTTGGTCATGGCGGACATTATCCACCACCGCACCCGGACGCTGCTTGCCTGCCGCGACCTCAGATGTCTGCGCGATAAACTGCCCTCCATGGTCGATTGGGCTAAAACCAACCTTGACCGCACGCCTGTCTACGGAATAGATGATCAGCCCATCAATGTCGAAGGCGCCTTGCTGTCCCTGCCCAGGCTGTCTCTGCGCGGCCTGGATCTGCCGTTGCCTGGTCAGCAAAAATTCTGTGGCGGTGGCGGTATTGATGATCTTCTTTTTTTCAGCACCAATCTGAAAGTATCGGGCAAGGCCTACGTGCTGGTCAAATGCAAGGCGGACAGCGGAGAGCGCAAAAGCTGGATCCTGGAGAACGACGGCGGCAAGGACTGGCGTGCCGTGGTGGATCTGCGCGCCAGTTCCATGCAGATCGGCAACTTGCGTCGTAATAATCATCCCATCATTTTCAGTTATCTGGAAGAAAATCGCGGTACGCGAGTACGGATCCTGAGCTATCAGGACAACAGCTACCGGGAAATGTTGCGCTTTCTGGTTGTAGAAGATCGCAGCAAGCTTGCGCATGCGTTCGAGGTAGAGAGCCAGTAGTTCGTTCGGTTTTCTTGCGAAATTACCCTTAAGTTTTTTCTATCGTCAAGCCTTACTCTGTATAATAGAAAGGTTTACTTATCGATACCAAATTTTCGGGGTTCTGCGTGCTCACGTCTTCCATATTCGAGGATAATCCTCAATTTCCCACCGCAATTCTGGCTCTGGCAGATGGCACGATTTTCAAGGGAATATCCATCGGGGCAAACGGCCATAGTGTGGCCGAACTGGTGTTTAATACGGCCATGACCGGATACCAGGAAATCCTTACCGATCCCAGCTATACCAACCAGCTTGTCCTGCTGACCTATCCGCATATCGGCAATACGGGTATCAACCCTGAAGATGTCGAGTCTTCAAAGGTCCATGCCGCCGGTCTGGTTGTCCGGGACTGCCCGCGACGTCTTTCCAATTTCCGTGCTACCCAGTCACTGCCCGACTATCTTAAAGAGCAGGGTGTCGTTGCCATCTCCGGCATTGATACCCGCAAACTTACCCGTCGCTTGCGCGAGGGCGGCGCCCAGGGCGCCTGCATTCTTGTCGGCGACGATGAGCAGAAGGCCATCGCCCTGGCAGCCGCCTATGCCGGCATGGCCGGGCAGGACCTGGCCAAGGTGGTCAGTCGCAGCGCACGCGAAGAATGGCGCGAAGGCACCTGGCAGCGCACCATGGGTTATACCCAGCCGCAGCAGGATCGCTTTCATGTTGTCGCTTACGACTTCGGCGTCAAATCCAATATTCTGCGTATCCTGGCTGATCTGGGCTGTCGGCTGACGGTTGTGCCTGCCCAAACGGCGGCCGCCGATGTGCTGGCCCTGAACCCCGATGGCGTTTTTCTGGCCAACGGTCCCGGCGATCCGGAACCCTGCGATTACGCCATCGAAACGGCACGCGTGGTCATGGAAAAAAGAATTCCGCTTTTTGGCATCTGCCTGGGGCATCAGATCATGGGCCTGGCGCTCAATGCGCGCACCGTCAAAATGAAAAACGGCCACCATGGCGCCAACCATCCGGTCAAGGATGTGCAAAGCGGAAGGGTATACATTACCAGCCAGAATCATGGCTTTGCCGTAGACGCAGACACATTGCCGGACAATGCCCGTGTTACCCACGTGTCCCTGTTTGACGGTTCACTGCAGGGTTTTGAACTGACTGATCGTCCTGCCTTCTGCTTCCAGGGACACCCCGAAGCCAGCCCTGGCCCGCACGATATCATCGTGCTGTTTGAAAAATTCATCCGCTCCATGAGCGAAAAAAACTAGAGATATCATGCCCAAGCGTACCGACATAAAAAGCATATTGATTATCGGCGCTGGTCCGATCATTATTGGTCAGGCCTGCGAATTTGATTATTCGG
>NZ_JBQEAU010000019.1:0-42617 GCF_052108595.1 Advenella sp. | reverse complement strand
CGCCAAGCTGCTCCATAATGTGCTTGGCCACTTCCGGTCCGGCGCCTTTGGCCTCGCCTGTGGGATCGACAAAGCCGTAGGGTATTTCGTTGGCAACTGCAATCCGTACCACGCCTTTGTCTTTAATTTCCTGCAACGTGGCAGCTGACGCAACTGTACTAAAAGCCGCAGCGGTTGCTACAGCGAGAGCCAGCAGGGTTCGAGTTTTGAGCACTCTATTCATCGTTCTACTCCCCTTGAAGTTGATTTATCCTGAAGTTTTTATCTGGAAATAGTCCTGATAAAAATTGCATTTGAAATAACTTTCAAACGCAGCATACAGCACATTTTCATGCATAAAATTCATCGCATGAAGAGTGTGTTTTCTGCGCTAGCGGTTATCGCTTCATCTATAGAAGTAACATAGATAAACGGTACTGCACAACCGCAATACATTAATTTCGATATATTCGTTACATTCGAAAATGCGTCATTTAGATGAAATATATGCATGGAAAACCCTAGGTTTATTTCAACTGAAATAAATTTTCTAAATGAAAACCCCATTGTCATGCAATTTTATAATCGTCATAAAAACAGGTTATTCTTGTCAATCAGACACCAGCCTGTACGGGTTATTTCGACCATTCACTAATCATTCGATAAGTGTTTTATCCTGATCCGAATCCATCCAATCATGGGGTAATCTGGGTCAATTGAAATTTTCTCATGTGACACAAATTGGAAATTTATTCATACAAAAAGTTACACCCATGCGATGCACAGAGCGACGCAATGACGTCTAATAAATTGAAACGCTATATCCCGGCGCGCCATCAATTTTTCTGCTGGAAGCACTAGTCAGCCATAAATATTTCATATGCAATGGCCGTGATGTTGGTAATGTTGGCGATAGGCGTGATGCTGGCGTAGCCCCCATAGATGCGCCAAAGGCGCCACACTTGCGGCCCCTGCTGTCACGACAGGAGAAGTTTATGCCGAACCGGGTCGTGTCATGCAATAAAAACAGGGACACCAGCCTCGGTCAGTCCTTGACCCTACCGATTGCTGCAGCCTGCTGCCAGGTTTTCAACAATTGCCTGAGCGTGTCAAGCGCCTGTGGATTCATCGGCCATGCAGAGGGTGGTCGGGTCGCACCACAATGTTGGCCCAAAAGTTGCAATGCAGTCTTCACCACAGTCGCATTGGCGCCGTTATGTGCTTCCGCCCGCTATTGCTCGCAGGGCAGCATCTGCACTATCAGCTGATTTGCCGCTGGTAAATGATTCGCCGCCCAACCAGGTCCAGGATAATCGTAAAATAGCCGATTGAACGCCAGAATACTTTAGACAACCTATCACTCATGCCAGCAGAAACCAGTAAAAGTGCGACTCCCGGCCACACCCCCATGATGCAGCAGTACCTGCGCCTTAAGCTTGAGGCCGGGTCTGTACTGCTGTTCTATCGTATGGGAGATTTTTATGAAATGTTCTATGACGATGCCGAGCAGGCCGCCAGACTGCTGAATCTGACGCTCACCAAGCGGGGAAACTCAAATGGCCAGCCTATTCCCATGGCAGGCGTTCCGGTGCATGCCATGGAAACCTATCTGGCGCGCCTGGTGGCACTGGGTGAATCGGTGGCAATCTGCGAGCAGATCGGCGATCCGGCAACAAGCAAGGGACCCGTTGAACGCAAGATCGTGCGCATTGTTACGCCTGGCACGCTGACCGACGAAACCCTGTTGCCTTCTAAGCTGGACCGGCCGCTGCTGTCTATCTTTCTGCCGCCCAAAGGCAAGGCGCCAAAATACGGGCTGGCATGGCTCAACCTGGCCAGCGGTCAATTCAAAGTCACGCAATGCGACAAGGAAGCCCTGGACTCGGAAATCCACCGTATCGCTCCGGCGGAAATCGTGCACGCTGACTCCTTTGCCCTCGAAACCAAATTCGGCGGCTCGATCAGCCATACTGCCGACTGGCACTATGACCTGAATGACGCCAACGCCCTGCTTTGCCAGCATTTTCAGATCGACTCGCTTGGCAGCTTCGGCATGGCCGATATGCCTGCCGCCATTTGCGCGGCCGGCGCGCTGCTGCGCTACGTCGAACGCACGCAAACGCAATCGCTGTCGCACGTCCAGCACATCATGGTGGATCACGCGCTGGATTATCTGGTCCTTGACCCGGTCACACGCAAAAACCTGGAAATTACCGAAACCATCAGCGGAGAGAGCCGGCCCACCCTGTTCTCTTTGCTGGACCACTGCGAAACACCCATGGGCAGTCGCAAGCTGCGTCACTGGCTGCACCACCCCCCTGCGCTCCAATAGCCAGATCAACGCACGCCAGACTGCTGTTGCGGCCGTGCTGACCGGACGTCCCGACGGGCCCGTGCATCCCCATATCGCATTGGATAACCTGCGTACAGAACTCAATGCGTTTCCCGATCTTGAGCGTATCGCAACACGAATCGCCTTGCGTTCGGTGCGGCCCCGCGAGCTTGCCAGCCTGCGCGATGCGCTGGCCCGGCTGCCCCAGTTGCAGACTGTTTTGCGCGACCAGCATGCCAATGCAGAACGCCTTGACGTACTCAACGACGAACTGACCCTTGATGCGAGCTTGCACGCGGCGCTACAGGCCGGCGTCGCGGCGGAACCGGCCGCGATGATCCGCGACGGCGGCGTGATCGCGCCCGGGTTTGACGCCGAGCTCGATGAGCTGCGTACCCTGGCCAGCGACAGCGGCGCCTTTCTGGTAGAACTGGAGGCCAGGGAGCGCCAGCGCAGTGGCATTGCCAATCTACGCGTGGAGTTCAATCGTGTTCACGGATTTTTCATTGAAGTATCCAAGGGCCAGGTCGACAAAGTGCCCGAGGACTACCGCCGCCGCCAGACGCTCAAGAATGTCGAACGTTATATTACGCCGGAGCTAAAAGGATTCGAAGACAAGGTACTGTCGGCACGCGACCGGGCGTTATCGCGCGAAAAATGGCTATACGAGCAACTACTCGATACCATGCAGGCTTGGGTGACTCCCCTGCAGCGTTGCGCGCAGGCCATTGCCGAACTGGACGTCTATCTTGCGCTGGCCAGTCATGCCAGGGATAACGAATGGGTAGCGCCGCAACTGGTCGAACACCCGTTGATCGATATCGAGGCCGGCCGCCACCCGGTGGTCGAGCATACGATTGAGCAATTCACGCCCAACAGCTGTCTGATGGACAATGACAGACGCATGTTGCTCATTACCGGCCCCAATATGGGTGGTAAATCAACCTACATGCGCCAGACGGCCCTGATCGTACTGCTGGCGCGCATGGGCAGTTTTGTGCCGGCCGCTGCCGCCACAATCGGCGTGATTGACCGCATTTTCACCCGTATTGGTGCTGCCGACGATCTGGCAGGCGGCCAATCGACCTTCATGATGGAGATGACAGAGGCTGCCACCATCCTGGCTGCCAGCACACCCAACAGCCTCGTGCTGATGGATGAGATAGGCCGAGGCACGTCTACCTATGACGGTCTGTCGCTGGCATGGGCCATTGCCTGCCGGTTGCTGGACCACAATCATGCGCTGACACTGTTTGCCACCCATTATTTTGAAATTACCCGGCTGCCCGACCTGAACCCGTCAGCGATCAATGTGCATCTTGCCGCCACCGAAGCTGCCAGTGGCATTGTGTTTCTGCATGAAGTTCAGGAAGGACCGGCCAGTCGCAGCTACGGTATCCAGGTCGCGCAACGGGCAGGCCTGCCCGTTGCAGTCATTCGCCAAGCCAAGCGGGAACTGGATCGCCTGGAAAGCCAGGCAGGCGACATCTCACAGCTTAATCTTTTTACTGCGACGCACGAGACCGATGACCAGCAGAGCGACAATGCGCTTGAGCTTACCGCCTTTCGCGACGCCCTGCATGAACTGGATCCCGATAATATGAGTCCACGCGAAGCGCTGGACGCCCTGTACAAATTGCATAACCGCTTTGGCGGAGAATCATGACATCCATTGACATTCACGCACCCATGACATTGCTGGGTGGACGTAGCCCCGCCGAATTTATGCGGACTTACTGGCAAAAGAAACCGCTGCTGATCAGACAGGCCATTCCTGGTTTCAGTAGTCCCGTACCCCCTGCCGGGCTGAAGAAACTGGCAAAACGCGATGATGTCGAATCACGCCTGATCTGGCAGGAAAATGACGAATGGCACATGGAAAATGGTCCGTTCGCACGCTTTCCCAAGGTGGCAGAACCCAATTGGTCTTTGCTGGTGCAAAGCGTGGATCTGCATGACGATGCAACCGCAGCCCTGATGCAGCAATTTCGGTTTGTTCCGGATGCGCGGCTGGACGATATCATGATCAGCCTGGCCTCCCGCAACGGCGGTGTCGGCCCGCATTTTGACAGCTACGACGTTTTCCTGCTCCAGGGGCGCGGACAGCGACGCTGGCGCATCAGCCAGCAGAAAGACCTGTCGCTGGTTCCCGATATTGCCTGCAAGATTTTGCAGCATTTTGAACCTGAAGAAGCGTTTGTGCTGGAGCCGGGCGATATGCTCTATCTGCCACCGCATATTGCACACGATGGCATCTCGGAGTCGGACGAGTGCATTACTGTTTCTATCGGTTTTCGTGCCCCGTCCCTGGCCGTTCTTGCGCGCGGGCTGCTGGAGGTTGCCGCCGATCAGTTGAGCGCGCGTAATGGACTGGGCTTTGGCCCCTACTCCACGCCTGCATTACCGGGACCAGACCTCTCGGGCATATTCCAGGATAAACGTTTGGCACCCACCGCAGAACCGGCCGCCCTGCCTGATGAACTGATCGACAGCGCACTGGCTGCTGTACAGAAAATTGCGTTCACTGAGCGCATGGCGGCACGCTTTCTGGGCTGCTGGCTGACCGAACCAAACTCCCTCACTGTCTTTCCGATTGCCCAAGAGATGGTCGATCTTGAAGACGTGATCAACGGCAATGGCAACCTCGTGCTGGATCGCCGCAGCCGCATGGTCTATCGGGGCGCAGACTTGTTCATCAACGGCGAAGCCCTGGAATTGAGAACCAACGCCACGCTTAAAAAATTCGCCGACACGCGTGTATTGACCTGCGCCGACCTGAAAAAAGCCAATGCTGCAACGCTCACGCTATTGCAGGAATGGCTGGATGACGGCTGGGTTATTGCGCAATAGCCGGACAGAAAAAAACCCGGCAATCGCCTGCCGGGTCTTCTGAACTTCAAAACACTATTGTGGACTGCAGTCAGATTACATTCTCTCGGCCAGTACCGTCAGAATGCGACGCGCGGTCGCGCTGTTATCTGTCTGGCCCTGTTCGTTGCGTACAGTCACAACAGACTGGCTGGCTTCGGAAGTAACCACAATCGTGTAGGGCAACGGCGTCAGGTTGCCTTTATCGCCCCACAGCCGGCTGATAAAGTTGGATGCCTGGCGCTTCTCGCCGGTGTCGGTATCCAGGTAACGGACTGCATAGGTGCCGGCCTGCGGGTCACTATTATCCACTGTGAAACCGGCAGAATTGATCGCAGCGCCCACCTGATTGTAGGCCTGGCTTTGGCCCATTTGCAGTGGCAATGCGGCAACATCGGCCATCACGACCGGATGGGTTGGCGCGGCAGCCGCTGCAGCGCTTTGACGCACCTGTGCTTCAGCCTGCTGCTTGGTCGCCCCCAGGAAAACCATCAGGCGCGACAGCATCGCGGCGTTCAGACCCGGATCTTCCTTGGCAGGCAGCCATTTGAATGTTGTACCATCGCGATCCATGGGTGTTTCGACCATGCGTTCGTGATTGATGAACACCAACGTTTTGCCATTTGAGCGTTCCAGACGCGTACGGAAGCGTTCACGCTCGCCGCTGTCTTCAACCATATTGATAATGGCGCCCAATGCCCGGTTAAGCAGATTGCCAGGAATTTTTGCACGATTTTCGGCCCAGTCGGTTTCAATCAGTCCGGCTTGAGGATTATCGCGATTGATCGTAAAGCCTGAATCGACCCAGAAGTCGATCAGTTTAGGATAGACACTCCCCGCTTCCTGGCTCACTTCCAGCCAGCGGTTGGCGCCGGAACTCTGGATTTTCAGTCCGGGGGTTTCAGGCAAGACCGACGCACCGGATGCAGCATTGCGATTGGCCTGGGCCACTGCCTTATTATATTCGTTGGCCGATGCATAGCCGCCTGGTGACTTGTACGCCGGATTAATCTGTGACGACGACAGATCAGGCGGCAGGCTTAGCGGGTCACCTCTTACGGTACTTTTGTAGTCGACCTGTTCGGTCTCACCCATGACTTCGTCCATGACATTACATCCCGCCAGAAGGGTGAGTGACAGTAAACCAGATACTGCAAGAAAGCGTGCATTCATACGCATATTCTCAATCCTATATTATTTGACCAGCCCGAGATCTTTCAGGGCAGTCAGAACAGTTTCATGATGCTGGGCGCCCAGATCACACATTGGGAGCCGATACCCGGCCTGGATCAGGCCCATTTGCACAAGCGCCCACTTGACCGGAATGGGGTTGGCTTCGACAAATAGCACTTTATTGACACCTGCCAGTTTCGCATTAAGTTCACGAGTCCGCGGCACATCGCCAGACCGTGCGGCTACACAAAGTTCGTGCATCAGCGCGGGAGCTATGTTGGCCGTGACCGAAATATTTCCATTACCACCCAACAGAATCAGTGCCGCTGCAGTGGGGTCATCGCCACTGAAAACCTGAAAGTACTCTGGTTTGTCCCGAAGCAAGAGGCCCAGACGGGCAATATCAGCAGTGGCATCCTTGATGCCGATAATTCCCTGCACTTGCGCCAGTCGCAATATCGTATCGTTGGACAAATCCGCAACGGTGCGACCGGGCACATTGTACAGCATGATGGGCAGGCCGCCTTCGCGGGCAATAGCCTCAAAATGACGGAACAGGCCTTCCTGGGTGGGCTTGTTGTAGTAGGGCACAACCGACAGACCCGCATCAGCCCCCACTTCCCTGGCTTTTTTGGTCAGATGAATGGCTTCTGCAGTAGAGTTTGCGCCTACCCCGGCAATCACCGGGATTCGTCCGGCCGTATGCTCTACCGCCACCCGGATAAGATCGGTGTGTTCGCTCACATCTACTGTGGGCGATTCGCCGGAAGTGCCCACAACAACCAGACCGTCAGATCCTTCCTGGATATGCCAGTCGATCAGCTTCTTGTATGCGTCGTAATCTATATCCCCATTGGGTTGCATTGGAGTCACAAGGGCAGGAAAACTGCCGGTGAATACAGGATACGAAGAACTGTCGACCGCCATGATAGAAACGTCCAGAAAAGGTTGATATTAAATGCCTAGCATATAGCTAATTCGGTAGTTTAATTGAAATGCATAAAATTAAGAGAAAATTTAATGACAATCCCGTAAAACACGTTTCAATCGGCATCTGTCGCTGGCAGGCAGTCAGATTCGACCGGGCCGTTTGGCCGGTAGCGTGGCAGTTTACATCCGGATACGCAAACTCACTCAGGCAGGCCAATGGTTGTCGGATCCCCTGAGCCCCTGCGGAGAATGGTGGGCGTCGCCGTCGTCAGATCAATGACTGTGGTCGGCTGGGTCGGGCAGGCACCGCTGGCAATCACCCCGGCCAACGCGTGGCCGTAACGATCGGTAATTTCATCCGGATCGTTTAGCGGCATGTCTTCACCTTCAGGAATCAGGGAGGTTGACAGCAACGGCGTGCCCAGCTCCTCAATCAGCATCAAGGTGACCGGATGGTCTGGCACACGAATGCCAATGGTTTTCCGGGAAGGATGCGAGACCCGCCGCGGCACGTCCTTGGTGGCCTCCAGAATGAATGTCCAGGGGCCGGGGGTCGCGTTTTTCAGCAAACGATATTGCGCATTGTCGACTTTGGCGAATTTGGCGATTTCCGCCAGATCGCGCACCAGCAGCGTTAGATGATGGCGTTCGTCCAGACCGCGCAGGCGGCGCAAGCCATCGGCCGCCGTCTTGTCGTCCAGACGAGCCACCAGTGCATAACTGGAATCGGTGGGTATGGCCAGTAACCGGCCGTTATCCAGCAATTGTGCGGCCTGTTTGAGCAGGCGTGGCTGCGGGTTAACCGGGTGTACATCAAAAAGTATGGACATAATTATTATTTCACTCTGTGGCTGGCTGTGCACCTATTGTAGCGAATTGAGTGACACATGGTGCGGGTTCGGGTTAGAATCACGGGCTGGATTGTCTCCGTAGCTCAACTGGATAGAGCACCCGCCTTCTAAGCGGGTGGTTGTGGGTTCAAGTCCCGCCGGAGGCACCATATTTGCCTGGCTAGCTTAAAAATTCCAGCATAAACCTGCACGCCCATAATTTTCAAGCCATTGCGCGGTGCCACTGCGGTGCCCAACAATGTCCAAATAATAACCTCATATGGGTACAACGCAATACGCAAAATGACACAATTTTGCACCTGGATGCCAAATTTGAGCGCCCTGGCGCATATCTGGTGCGCGTGGCCCCTGTTGCCATACTTAAACAAAAAAGAACGTTTGGCAAAGACCATTGCTCAGCCGATGCAATAAGCCGTTAGGCCAATGGCGTAAAAAAAGATCGTGGCAGGCTCGCAATTGCGCCGGACCACGATCTATAGACAAAAACAGTGTCGTTCTGAGTCGAACTGCGCTGCTACCTGCGTTTTCCTGTCATTCGGAAGCGGGCAATGCCTTCGCAGATCCGCCTGCGACCGTTGATTTGACACGTTTATAAACAATGAAGGCGATGATCACGAATATGATTGACATACACACCGAACTGATCGGCCTTGTCATAAAGGTGCTCATATCACCGCGTGACAACAATAACGCACGTCGGAAGTTCTCTTCCAGCATAGGGCCCAGTACAAAGCCAAGCAACAAAGGAGCAGGTTGGAATTTGAGCCGGGCGAGCAAATACCCAAACATGCCAATAACAAGCACGGCCACGACATCAAAAAGATTATTGTTGGTACTGTACACACCAATACTGATCAGGAAAAGCACGGTCGGATAGATCAGACGGTAAGGCACGGAAAGCAGCTTTACCCATACGCCGATAAGCGGAATGTTCAAGATCAAAAGCAGCAGATTTCCTGTGGCAAAGCTGATCAGCAGACCCCAGAACAACTCCGGATGCTCGACCATCATTTGTGGCCCCGGCTGAATGTTCTGAATCATTAAGGCTCCAAGCATCAGAGCCATCACGGCATCTCCAGGAATCCCCAATGTCAGGGTAGGAATAAATGCTGTGATCGCCGCAGAACTATTGGCCGCCTCAGGTCCGGCGACGCCTTCGATAGCGCCTTTGCCAAACCTCTGCGGGGTCTTCGATGATTTTTTTTCAATGGCGTAGGACATGAACGAAGCAATTGTCCCCCCCGCGCCGGGAAGAATGCCCAGAACGCCACCCAGCACCGAACCGCGCCCAATAGCAGGCATGGATTGTTTGATCTCACCTTTGGCTGGCCGTATGGCGCTGCCAGTAATCTTTGATTCTGAAATGACGGACCCCTGGCCAATCTTGCCTGCATTTGCCAGAACATCTGTGATACCAAATAGCCCCATGGCCAGCGTAACCAACGCAATTCCGTCCTGCAGTTCGGGAATGCCGAAATCAAATCGTGCAACCCCGCTATTGACATCAGTGCCGATGACGCCAATAGCCAGACCAATCACCACCGAAGCAATACCTTTGACGGGAGACCCGGTCGACAAGGTCGCTGCAGCCAATAATCCCAATGCCATGAGAGAAAAATACTCAGCAGGACCGAATAAAAAGGCAACATCAGTCAACATCGGGCTGAAAAACAGCATCAAAACAATGCCGGTCATGACGCCAATGAATGAAGCAAACATGGCGATGAACAAGGCAGACCCACCACGTCCCTGTTTTGCCATTGGGTTGCCGTCCACACACACGACTGCGTGAGAAGCCGTGCCAGGCAAATTGAGCAAGATCGAGGTTGCGGCACCACCAAAACTGGTGCCGTAATAAATTCCTGCCAGCATCATTAATGCAGCGGCTGGCTCCAAAGTATACGTCAGTGGCAATAGCATGGAAATCGCAGCCAGCGCTCCGATACCAGGCAATACGCCTATCAGATTACCAACGAAGACGCCAAGAAATGAATACAGTAAATTATGCAGGGAAAAAGCGGTGGTAATACCCAGAATTAAGTTATCTAACATCCGTTAACCCCACACAAATAATGGAAACTGTATTTGCATTCCATAATAGAATATGCCCACCGCAGCGATCGTCACGCAGGCCGCAAGTGCGAGCGCAACCTGTATGGAATTGTTCCTGTCACCTAATGCTGAAATAAAAATCAGCGCGAACGTTGCCGGCACCAGTCCGCCATATTGGCCAAGAATAATAAAACACAGCACTCCTCCTACGACGCATAGCCATGGCCGCACCGCAAGCCCGGACATTGACGCCCCATCACCGGAAGTATCTGAAGATGACGGCGTGGCCGCGATCAGCACCCCTATTCCAATAAGCAATAGGCCGAGCAGCAGTGGAAAGTAACCAGGACCCATTCGGGCCAGGGACCCGATCCCATATTGCATCCCTCCCAAAGCAACGCCTATGCCCAGCAAAAGCAAAAGCCCCGCCGAAAGCAAATCACTCCTATTTTGTTTCATGACTTTTCACCTTGATCATTGTCTTCTCTCGTATTCATATGTCTGCCAAGCTGGCCGCTGTTTTTGTAAAGAGCAATACTAAACTGGCTAAAAATATTTTTCATGACCAGGTTCTGACCATTTGGTCATACTACTGTTCAGCGATCGATTTGTTGGACATAATGGATCAAGCGAAAAGGGACCACGACGACAATACGTTCCCAAAAAAACCTGCCTCCTGAATCAGTTTTCCATGAAAGGTAAAAAATGTTGCGCTGCTTGATTATTGAAGATGATCACGAAATTGCTCACTATATTGCCAATACTCTGCGTGAACAAAACCACCTGGCTTTCATCTGTGATAACGGATTGGACGGACTGCTTACCGCGCAGCAAAAAACCTGGGATATTATCCTTCTTGATTTGACTTTACCCAATGGAATCAATGGCCTGTCGATTCTTACAAGCTTAAGGCAAGCGGGAGATAAAACGCCGGTGATCGTACAGAGCTCGCTGGCGCTTATAAATCACCGTGTTGAAGGACTAAAGGCGGGGGCCGACGACTATTTGGCAAAGCCATTTTCCATGACCGAATTGATCGCTCGGATAGACGCGATCGTTCGTCGCGTACACCGCGACTCGACTCAGTTTGATCTATCAGTAGGCGATATCAAGATAAACCTGCAAACCATGCAAGTTGAAAAGTCAGGAAAAAAAATCAATCTTCCCTCATTTGAATTCAAACTGCTTTCGTATTTGATAATAAATGCAGAGAACGTCGTAACAATAGGCATGTTAAGCCAGGCTATTTGGCCATATTCTTTTTCGCCGCCCCCCAACTTGATCGATCAGCACGTAAACCACTTGCGGGACCGGCTCGAGGACCACTCGGCCAATCCGCTCATAAGAAAAAGCGGCGATCGGGGTTACCTGCTGACCACCAGACAGGACTGAGCAAATGCCAAGCCATTGCCGATATTTTGTCAATGCGCTATCCTGCCTGTCCATCATGATGGTAACAACAATAGACTAAACAACGCACCCGTTCGCAATAAGCCGAACCAGCTTGACGCTGGTCGTTCCTCGTTGAGCGCCGGGCATGCAGCCTGAGCAAGGCTTACCCGTTTCGTCCTGCCGATCAGGATCATCAGAACGTACCAATGGCTAACTGTCCCGATATTTAGAATTTACGCCATTTGCACAAGCCAATAGCGACGACGGCCTGATTGCCGATACACTACAGACGCGAACAGCGCAAGCAATCCGAGTACCGTCACACGACAATTACAATTCGTAAATCATATCCAGACACAAAGGAGCACGCATATGGGACCGAAACAACAGCATGATTTAACTGATCTGAAAACCAATCAACGTACCAGCTTGTCTGTGGGCAAGGCGGCCAATCGCCGGAACTTTCTTGTCGCTGCCTCAGCAACTGCAGCCACCTTGCTCACCTCTACCATTGCCCTGAAGCCAGCCGCGGCCCGAGAATTTGGGCGGCATACAGCGCCCATTCGTTATCCGGACCCAGATATTGTGGTGCTCGACAAACGCTTCAAATACAAACTGGGCAATGCGGCCATTATGCGCTTGCATACCGGCATGCAGTGGGCCGAAGGCCCGGCCTGGAATGCGGTCGGCCGCTATCTGGTATGGAGCGATATTCCCAATAATGAACAATTGCGCTGGTCCGAAGAGGACGGGCATGTAGGCCGTCGCTTTCGCTCGCCTTCAGGCAATTCGAACGGCAACACCTTCGACTTCCAGGGCCGGCAGCTGTCCTGCGAACATGATACGCGTCGCGTTGTACGTTACGAGCACAATGGCCAGGTGACTGTGCTTGCAGACAGTTTCGATAATAAAGAACTGAATGCACCGAACGATATCGTGGTGCATCCGAATGACGGTTCGATCTGGTTTACCGATCCGGGCTATGGCGCCCTGATGGAATATGAAGGCAACCGGCATCCGGCCAGCGCCGATTCGGCCAGCCCGATCCAGAAGGAAGCCGTCTATCGGATTGACGCGCAAACCGGCGCCATCACCAAAGTAGCCGATCAGCCGTTCAAACCCAACGGACTGTGCTTCAGTCAGGACTACCGCAAGCTTTATGTCGCCGATACGGGAAACTCACACTATCCCTCGGCAAAGAATCAGATCTGGGTCTTTGATATAGACGGCGCCAAACTGACGAACCCGCGCACCTTTGCGACCATGGAATTCGAAGGCAAGTCAGGCTCGGCTGACGGGATCCGCTGCGATGAGGACGGCAATATCTGGGCCAGCGCCGGCTGGGGCGGCGACGGTTACGACGGCGTGCATATTTTTGCGCCTGATGGCGTGCGCATCGGACAAATCCGGCTGCCGGAAATCTGCTCCAACGTATGTTTTGGCGGCGCCAAGCGCAATCGCCTTTTCATGACGGCCAGCCAGTCGCTGTACGCCGTTTATGTGGAGACACGGGGCGCGCATATTACATAAAACCCCATCGAGCGCAACGGGCCGGCAATGCTTCAGAAATGTAAAAAAAACCGCAAGCCATTGAAGCGCAACGCCGGACCGACTATTGTTATTGCGACCCACTTGGCATGGCATCAGGCGAAAACGGCGCGACTGCCTGATGCATCTTTGCGCGGATGACTGATTTGCGCTTGATACTACTTACCGGAGATTGAAATGATCAGCTATACCATGGTAGGAACCAATGACCTGGAACAATCTATCCGCTTCTATGACCCCCTGTTTGCTCAAATGGGGTTGGAACAATGTTTCAGGGATGACAGTTGTGTTTCCTGGGGTAAAAGATCGGATATTACTTTCCCGCGTTTTTTTACCGGCTATCCCTATGATGGAGAAAAAGCCCACGCAGGCAATGGCGTCATGACGGCCTTCGAATTTGATAATTCGGAAATAATCGACCAGTTGTACGCCATTGCTTTAGAAAAAGGGGGCTCCAGCGAAGGCGAGCCCGGTTTTCGGCCACGTTACGCAGAGGACTTCTATGCCGCATATGTCCGCGATCCGGATAACAATAAAATTGCTTTTGTGGGGCGCCTTGCTTTAACCAAGTTTTTTTATCGAAGACATGTGTGATTAGCCGCCACAACGATCATGGAAAAACGGTGAGCCAGCAGGCCTTGAAGCACCAGCCACCATTACACATCATGGATTTTTGATTTGGGGGTGGAATACGCTTAAGGATAGCCCCCTACTTCCAGTAGCCCAATGCAGCAAAGGCACCGCTTTTTCCTTTCAACAGCCCCTTTTCTCGTTCGCTATTATGTCTGCATCTACACGGGAGCCTGAAACCGGCTTGATGTCGCTGATCCATTCGACCAGCGTCTCCAACAACGGCGATTGCACCGAATCTGCAGTAAACAGACTGAAGCGAACCGTCGGCAACGGCGGCAAACCCAGCGCGTCGTCCGCAATGACCAGATCGGCTGTCATCTGGCTTTGCGTCATGGGTGCGATTGCAAAGCCAGATCGCACAGCACAACGCATACTCTCAAAACTGCTGCACACCATCGCAATTTTCGAAGCCATCCCAACCCTGGCCAGCTCGGCGAGCGCTACCTGCCGATAGGGACACGGCTCAGGAAAAAACGCAAGCGGCACCGCTTTAGACCCAGTGAGCGGCAACTGTATGTGCGGGCCACAAGCCCATACCAGCGGTTCCTGCCACATTAAACGCCCACTACGGGCCGATTCACAGTGTGAACCCAGGACGATATCCAGAGCGCCATCCTGCAACTGGCCCAGCAACGTGCCCGGAATGCCCACTGTCACCGCGATATCCAATAATGGATGCAACAACAGAAAGCTGCTCAATCTGTTCAATAGCGTTGATTGAGCGAAGTCTTCTGCAATGCCTAATCTGATTCGGCCCGACGCTTTATGCCTACCCACTTCAACCAGGGCATCCCTGCCCAAGGCAAGAATGGCCCGGGCGTACACCAGCAATTTTTTTCCATCTGCTGTCAATGTCATGGACCGGGTTGTGCGTTGCATTAACTCCACCCCCAGCTGTGCCTCAAGGCGGCGAAGGTGCCCGCTGATTGCCGATTGCGTTAAATTGAGTCGACTTGCGGCGCGGCCAAACCCGCCCTCGTCGATGACGGCAACAAATGTTCTGAGTAGTACATGATCAAGCATATATTGTGATTTATTATGAATATTACAAAATTAATCAATTTGTACACTAAGTTCAATTGTGCTGCAATGGCGTTTGTATCCCTGGCCACAAATAACGGACTCACCATGACAAATCTATTGCATATTGCAGCATCGCCACGCACCGAGCGCTCCGCCTCTCGGGAGGTTGCCCAACACTTTATTACCAGTTATATGGATACCAACCCAGAGGCCACCGTGCATACAATCGATCTATGGCAGACTGCCCTGCCCGAATTCGATGAACACGCCATGGCGGCAAAATATGCAGGATTGAGCGGCACGCCATTGAGTGCCTCACAGCAGGCAGCCTGGGATGGCCTGCGGACATTAGCCTCGCATCTGCATCAGGCCGATATTGTGGTGCTCTCTGTCCCGCTTTGGAATTTCGGCATTCCCTATAAACTCAAACAACTCATTGATCTGGTTACGCAAAAAGATATTCTTTTTACCTTTGACCACAATGGTTTCAATGGAATGCTTGCCAACAAGCAAGCAGTGGTGGTTTACGCGCGCGGACTGGACTACGGCGCAGACTCCGCCACGCCGTCCAGTCGTTTTGATCTGCAAAAGCCTTATATGGAAATGTGGTTGAACTTCATTGGGATTACCGACACGCATTCGATCGTTGTCGAAAAAACCCTGTTCGGCAATGAAATCGATCACGCTGCCCGACATGCGGCGGCGACGCAAGCGGCACAACTAGGCCAGCAATTGCGAAGGTAAAACTGCGAAACAAATGTACGGGCGGCGCGCCTTGCTCCGAATGCCGACTGGAGCAAGGCGCTGACCCGCGTGCGTTGAGGATCAAATCACTGACTGCAATTGACCGCCCCTACAGGGCCGGATCCGGTGAACCCGCATACAGGGCTGTGTTCGTTGAGGTAACCAGCATTTGATATCGTTCGAACTGTGCAAGAATATCGTTGATGACCTGCGCAGAAGTCAGCCCAAGAATGTCATAACCACGACTGCCATCGGCAAACACCGTACGCGCCTGCCATTCGTGCGGATGCACCGTTTCATTACGAGCCGCGGCAGCGGTAAATGCTGCCATTTTCCTGGCCTCAGGCTGCACGCCATAGACAAAATTGCGCTTATCCGTGGCAACAACCGTAAGCCTGATCGTTTCGTCGATCGTAGTGATATCAACATCGAGCCCGCGTTTTTTGAACTCCTCGGCAACTTCATGCATTGCAGGACTGGCAACTTGTGAGATGAACCGTTGTGCATCCTCTTTTCTGGGCGTATGCATGATTGCAGACAGGCGGGTACGCCAGGAAACCTCGGAGCCGGGCGCAGGTGTCGCAATGGTCCGCCGTCGATCCAGACGATACATATCGGCTTTCATTCCTTTGAGGAGCCCCAGAACCAGCAATAGCATAATGACCGCAAAAGGCAGCGCGCTCATCAAGGTGACCGTCTGCAGCGCAGTCAATCCACCCGCAAGCAGCAGCAAGGCGGCAGTGGCACCTTCGAGAACGCACCAGTAAATCCGCTGCCAGACAGGCGAATCTTCCCTGCCTCCGGCAGCCAGTGTGTCAATGACCAAGGACCCGGAATCGGACGATGTGACGAAAAATACGGCCACAAGAATCACAGCCAAGGTTGAAGTCAGGCCAGACCAGGGCAGGAAATCAAAGAACTGAAACAACGCAACCGAGGCATCGGCGGCGACATCACGTGACAATTGGCCAGCAGCGACACCCATATCAAGGAATATGGCCGTATTGCCAAAGACGGTCATCCAGAGGAAAGTGAACGCGCTTGGCACGAGCAGCACCCCAAGGACAAACTCACGAACAGTGCGTCCCCTGGAGATGCGGGCGATAAACATCCCAACAAAAGGCGACCATGCAATCCACCAAGCCCAATAAAACAGGGTCCAGGCTTGCATCCAGTCCTGCGTGCGAAATGCCTGGGTGGTAAATGAACGGGCAAAGAAGTTGTCCAGATAGGCACCGATATTCTGCACAAAAGCATTCATCAGAAAGCTGGTCGGTCCGACAAACAACACGAACAGCATCAGCACAACGGCAACGACAAGATTGAATTCAGATAGCCTTCTGATGCCCACGTCCAATCCGCTTACAACAGACAGTGTAGCCAACGCCGTTACCACCGTAATCAGAAGAATCTGAAACCACGGCTCTTGCGGCGCCCCCAGCAGATGAGCCAGGCCGGAGTTGATCTGCAATACACCAAGGCCCATGGAGGTGGCGATACCGAAAAGTGTGCCGCATATGGCAAAGATATCCACGGCGTCGCCCATCCAGCCATTGATCCGTTTGCCAAGCAAGGGATAAAGGCCGGAGCGGACAGTGAGCGGCAGGTTATAGCGAAAGCAGAAATAGGCTAGCGATAACCCGACAACAGCATAGACTGCCCAGGCATGTAGCCCCCAGTGAAAAAAAGTAATGACTTGGGACTCTCTGGCAGCAGCGGCAGCGTCACCCACACCGGAAGGCGGGGCGGAAATGTGCTGCATGGGCTCGGCAACGGCAAAAAACATTAGGCCGATACCCATGCCGGCTGCAAACAACATGGCCATCCAGGTCAGATAAGGGTAATCCGGTTCCGAGTCATCCGGACCCAGCTTCAAGTTACCATAACGACTGAGTGCAAGATAGGCGATAGCAAAAAAGAACAAGGCTACGGCCAGAATATAGAACCAGCCAAAACTCTCGATCACAACACTTTGCATCCTGCCGAAAATTTCCTGCGCATCGGTCGGGAACAGAATTCCGATCAATAGAAACAGGGCCACGATGATCGTTGACCCCCAGAAAACTCTCGGATGTATCGTACTCTTGATTCGGAACCTCATTATCACTCTCCCTTGTACGTGCTCTGCCCAAAAGTGTAACACTTCGCCGCTGCACTTTCTTGCGCTTGTTTAAAAAACGGCTTCCTTCTTTCATCGAAGCCTGCGCTTGACGCATCGGCAATAACGTCTCCAGGCCATGAGTAGGACCCGGCGGGATGAATCTGAATCCGCTTGCCTGGCTGGATACGAATCGGCCAGACGCAGCCACCGCCGCGACAGATTGCAAATGCAGAGCAGAGGTGTCGCCCTGTGCTTGCGCTACAAATAGGGCGACGCCAGCCAGATCAGTTTATTTCGGAGCGTCGCCAGCAAGCCCTGCTTGCGCAAGGACTCAAAGGTCACTCGCTCGCCATGCGCAATTTCATTATCGATGGCCTCGTTGATCCACCCTGCCAGGCGCCGGTCGTACACCTCGATATCGATCTCGAAATTAAGTCGCAGGCTGCGTGAATCCCAATTGGACGAGCCGATCAGCGACCAGCTGTCGTCCACGGCCATTAACTTGGAGTGATCGAAATTGCCGGACCCTTTCCACACCCGGCAACCGGTCTCGATGATCTGATCGATCTGGGCCATCATGGCGTACTGAATCAGACGCAGATTATTCCTGCCGGGGATCACAATATCCACTTGTACACCGCGTCTGGCTGCAGTGGTCAGGGCCCCGATCAGGACCTGGTCTGGCAGAAAATACGGCGACTGGATCCGGATATGCTGTTGCGCAACGGCGCAGGCGGCCAGCAAAACCTTGTGCGTGCTTTCGATTTCACGATCCGGGCCGGAAGGGACGCAGCGCGCGGCCATATCGGCGGGCATGAACGCCGGTTCGGCCGCGACCCAGTCACCCAGTTTCAGTTGCTCACCGGTAGAAAATAGCCAGTCGTGACAAAAAACGACCAGCAACTGGGCCACAATCGGACCTCGCATCTGAAAATGAATATCGCGTGCCGTATTGTCATGGGCAATTTCCGTCAGAAACTCTTCACGGATATTCATCCCGCCGGCAAACCCCTGCGCGCCGTCCACAACCAGAATTTTACGGTGGCAGCGCATGTTGGCGTATGGCATGCGCCAGGTGACGGCGTTGGTTTCGAAAAGCTCCACCATTACGCCTTGCTCTCTTAGCCGATGCACAATGGTTGGATGGGAATAGCGCACCCCGATAGAGTCGATCAGCACCCGGACGCGAACACCGCGCAGGAACGCGGCGATCAGGCTGTCGGCAAAACGATGCCCGACAATATCATTATCGAAAATATAAGTTTGCAGCAATACCGAGTCGACCGAGGCATCAATGGCGGCAAGCATGGCCGGATAGGTCTGGTCTCCACCGTTGAGCGGGACGATTTCATTGCCACCGCACAGGGTGAAACGGGTCACCGTGTCGCTGGCTTTTTTCAGTGACAGACACTGGGCGGCGGCGTGGCGTGTCAGATCACTGACTGTGACACTGGTATGATCAGCGCCCTCCTTGAGCAGCCTGTCCCGGTGGGATTTGATCCGGGTTTGCCGAATGCGATTGATACCCACGACAAAATACAGAACCGGCCCCAGAAATGGAGAAAACAGCACAACACCAACCCAGGCAATAGCAGCGCGAACATCGCGCTTGGTCAGCGCGATATGGATCGCTGCCGCAACGCTCAACACCACACTTGCTGCGAAAATCAGATGGGTTTGATATTCAACCAGAAATTTCCACAGAGAAGCCATCACAAAGACACCCGCTTACCTTCATAACCACTAAAAAGACAACATAATAGTGTGTTGCGCCAGTTTTTTCTTGTGCGCTGAATATATACTTGCTATACTCTTACGCTTACTCAGATGGTGACTGTAGCTCAGTTGGTAGAGTCCCGGATTGTGATTCCGGTTGTCGTGGGTTCGAGCCCCATCAGTCACCCCAAGTTTTCTAATAAAAACAGAAGCTTATCACAGCCCCCATGTAACTGCACTAGTTACATCGGAACAAAACAATCAATCAATTCTGATCCAAGGCTCGCGTAACAGACCACGCGTCTGGTTCCTCCCACCTCATCGTATCTTCTCTAACTGGCTCTGCCCCATAAAAGGGGATGGCTATTTACAAAACACGATTTAAGCGCAGCACCTCACCGCATGCTGCAGCCCGTTAACAAACGTTGGTCATTCCCACACCCGCAACACCCGGTCCATAAGCAACACTACTTGTCGCGCGGGCGACGATTCAATTTCCACACCGAAACTGCCGCGGCAATAAAAAAAGACACCAACAAGCCGGCGAAGGCAGCCACCACAAAATTGCCAAGCAATATCCAGAATATAACGGTCAGCAGCAACCCGATCGACAGCGGCCTGGCCGCCACGGCAGACACTATATTTCCCAGTTTTGACAATACACCTTTCACTTTTCTTTCCTGATTCTTGCGCTTTGTTGCGCACACGACTAACATGATTCTAGGATATACCCTAATGCGGGTTATTTTTGTTTCGCTGTAGCTGAAAATGCCTTAACTTTACGTTAACGTCAATTAAAGAATTTGCCTTCCGATTTTCGTGTCCTGTGACTCCGCTGCAACTCCGGGTTCACATCGGCAGGCAATCATGATGAGTTGCAGCAAAGAATCGGCTGCCATTCATCAGGACGATATAGCATCGCCCCGAAAGGCGGTGAACATTCCAGACCGTTGTTCATACCGTTCACAAGACGACTATGACAATGTCAGGGAATCATGCGCTTATATGCATATGGACCATATCGGAGACAAAAGTATGAATGCCCCACTACCTAAAGTGGCACAGGATGCCCTGAAGAATACCACCATTGACGACAAATATAGCCTGGAAAGAGGCCGCGTCTATATGAGTGGCACCCAGGCGCTGGTGCGCCTGCCCATGCTGCAGAAAGACCGGGACCGGCGCGCCGGGCTGGATACCGGCGGATTCATTTCCGGGTACCGTGGCTCGCCCCTGGGAAATCTGGACTTGAGTCTGTGGAAGGCAAAAAAATACCTCGCCGAACATGAGATCTCGTTCCAGCCCGGCGTCAACGAAGAGCTTGGCGCCACCGCGGTTTGGGGTTCACAGCAGGTCAATCTGTTTCCCGGCGCAACCAAACAGGGTGTATTTGCCATGTGGTATGGCAAAGGACCGGGCCTGGACCGCTCTATGGATGTATTCAAACACGCCAACTCGGCCGGCTCCAGCCAGTTTGGTGGCGTGTTGCTGCTGGCAGGCGATGACCATGCCGCCAAATCATCCACGGTGGCCTATCAGTCCGAGCATAACCTGCAATCGGCCGGCATCCCCGTTCTATACCCCAGTAATGTGCAGGAATATCTGGACTTTGGCGTACACGGCTGGGCCATGAGCCGGTATTCGGGCCTGTGGGTTGCCATGAAATGCGTTACCGACGTGATCGAATCGAGCTCGTCGGTCGAACTGGATCCGGACCGCGTCCAGACCATTACGCCGCCGGACTTTGACATGCCCGAGGGTGGTTTGTCCATTCGCTGGCCCGATCCACCGCTGGACCAGGAAGCCCGGCTGAACAATTACAAATTCTACGCAGCGCTGGCCTATGTGCGCGCCAATAAGCTGGACAAGATCATTTTTGATTCGCCCAAGGCCCGGTTCGGCATCATGACTGCCGGCAAGGCCTATCTGGACGTGCGACAGGCGTTGACCGATCTGGGCCTGGACGAAGCGACCTGTACGGACATTGGCATTCGGCTGTACAAAGTGGGCTGCGTCTGGCCGCTTGAAGCGCAAGGTGCCCGACACTTTGCCGAAGGCCTAGATGAGATCCTGGTGGTCGAAGAAAAACGCCAGATCATGGAATACGCCCTGAAGGAAGAACTGTATAACTGGCGCGACGACGTCCGTCCCGATGTCTACGGTAAATTTGATGCGCGCGACGATGGCGGCGGCGAATGGTCAGTACCCCGCGGCAACTGGTTGCTGCCGGCCAATTACGAACTATCGCCTGCCATTATCGCCAAGGCCATTGCCAAGCGCCTGGAAAAGCACGCGCTTCCCGACGAGGTGCGCGCCCGCATTCAGGCCCGCATTGCAATTATCCATGCCAAGGAACAGGATGCCAAACGGCCGGTCGTCGTGCAGGAGCGCAAGCCCTGGTTCTGTTCCGGCTGCCCTCACAATACGTCGACTCGCGTGCCTGAAGGCTCGCGTGCAGTGGCCGGTATTGGCTGTCACTATATGACCATCTGGATGGATCGCAACACCGATACCTTTACCCAGATGGGCGGAGAAGGCGTCCCCTGGATCGGACAGAAGGACTTTACGACCACCAAGCATATTTTTGCCAATCTGGGTGACGGTACTTATTTCCATTCAGGCATTCTGGCGATCCGCGCCTCAATCGCAGCCAAAGTCAACATCACCTACAAAATTCTATACAACGATGCAGTTGCCATGACAGGCGGGCAACCTGTGGATGGCACGCTAACGGTGCCACAAATCAATGCCCAACTGCATGCAGAAGGCGCTGTCCGCATCGTGATTGTCAGCGACGAGCCTGAAAAATACAAAGGGGTCAGCCTGATTGGCAACCCCGACGTATTCCATCGCGATTCGCTGGATGATGTACAACTGGAACTGCGCGATACCGAAGGCACGACAATCCTGATCTACGATCAGACCTGCGCGACCGAAAAACGCCGACGTCGCAAACGCAATGCCTACCCCGATCCCGACCGGCGCGTCTTCATCAACGAAGCGGTGTGCGAGGGTTGCGGCGACTGCGGCGTCAAATCGAACTGCCTTTCCGTGGAGCCGGTGGACACGCCGATGGGCAGCAAACGCCGCATCAACCAGTCCTCCTGCAACAAGGACTACTCCTGCCTTAACGGCTTTTGCCCCAGCTTTGTGACCGCTGAGGGCGCCAAAGTGCGCAAGCCCCAGACCGCCACGCTATCATTTGAAAAAATAGAAGCGGACATTCCAGCGCCTTCGACGCCCTTGATCGAACGCTCGTACAACATTCTGGTGCCTGGCGTAGGCGGCACCGGGGTGGTCACCATCGGCGCCCTGCTTGGCATGGCGGCACACCTGGAAGAAAAAGGCGTCAACGTACTGGACATTACCGGACTAGCGCAGAAAGGCGGCGCCGTCGTGAGCCATGTACAGATCGGCAACCGGCCGGCAGACCTGCATTCGACCCGCATAGGCATGGGCGAAGCCGATCTGATTATCGGTTGCGACGCCATTGTGGCAGCGTCCCGCGAGATTACATCCAAAACCCGCAAGGGCATAACGGTAGCGGCTATCAACAGCGCCAAGGTGCCGACCGCAGAAATTTTCCAGAACCCGAAATGGCAGTTCCCTTCTGCCATTACCGAGCACGATATGCTGGATCTGCTAGGCCGGGAAAAATGTGATTTTCTGGATGCCAATGGCTATGCGGTTGCGCTGCTGGGCGATGCCATTTTCGCCAACCCGCTGATGATGGGCTACGCATGGCAAAAAGGATGGATTCCCCTTCACCACGAAAGCCTGGAACGCGCCATCGAACTCAATGGCGTTGCCGTTGACAAGAACCTGGCCGCCTTCGAATGGGGTCGCTATCTGGCGCATCATGGCCTGCAGTCTGTACCGCTTGGCAACAGCAAGCGCACGACGCGCCACGAGAACCTGATCAGCATGCCGGAAAGCACCGACGCGCTGATCAAGCGCCTTGAGCAACATCTGACGAAATACCAGAACGAGCGGTACGCACGACGCTTTACGCAGGCGGTCGCGCGCATCCGCGAGACCGAAAAAGAACGTGGCTTCAGCGGCCATATCCTGACCGAGGCGGTGGCCCGCAACCTGGCCAAGCTAATGAGCTACAAGGATGAATACGAGGTGGCTCGCCTATACACGGACCCCGCCTATTTTGACAAACTGCGTGAGCAGTTCGAAGGCGAGCCGGGTCGCGACTATGCACTGCATGTTCATCTGGCGCCGCCCGCATTCAGCAAAAAAGATAAAAAAGGGCATCTGATCAAGAAGAAATATGGCCCGTGGGTGATGAAGACCTTCGCTATTCTGGCGCACCTCAAACCCCTGCGCGGCACCGCGCTTGATCCCTTTGGCCGCACCGAAGAGCGACGCGCCGAGCGCGCCCTGATCGAAGAGTATTTCGCCTTACTGGATGAAATCGATCAGAGCCTGAATGACGCCAACTACGATACGGCCGTGGAGCTGGCCCGCCTGCCCGACGATATCCGTGGCTATGGTCATATCAAAGAGGCCAATATGCAAAAAGCTGCGGCGCGGCGAGCGCAATTGCTTGAAGCCTATCGTCGTACTGCATTAAGCAAGGCAGCATGATGGTATTGGCAGCGGCGCCTCATTGCGCCGCTGCCAATCGCCGTCGTCGGTCGCATCCGGCCAGTCGATGCCACATAGGGTCCCGTCGCCTGCGTTTACAAGACGCTGACACGGTTATGCATCCAGCCAGCGAAGCGGGCATTGTTCTCATCCTGGGCCGACCAGATAGACACCAGCGCCGCTTGCCTGCGCATTGATTCGAAACTTTGGTGCACACTGCTTTATCATCAGAAGTTACAAACCCGGCATGGTTCCTCACTATAATAGGCGGTTTGACAACCCATTTCGGAGCCATTATGAAAACCAAGCCCGTTCTCGTCCAGGAAGACGTACAGAAAATCATCGATGCAGCGGCCGCGCACGCCAGCAAAAACAACTGGGCCGTGACCATCGCCGTGACTGACGATGGCGGCCATCTGCTGGCCCTGAAACGCCTTGATGGCGCTGCGCCGGTTTCCGCCCATATTGCGCCGGCCAAAGCCCATGCAGCAGCGCTGGGCCGCCGCGAAACCAAAGGCTACGAAGAAATGATCAACAATGGTCGCTACGCATTTCTGTCGGCACCAGCCATTTCAGGCATGCTCGAAGGTGGCGTGCCTGTTGTGGTTGATGGCCAGACCATTGGCGCTGTCGGCGTATCAGGTGTCCAGGCCAGCCAGGACGCTGAAACAGCCATAGCCGGTATCACCGCAATTACAGGCTGATCCACCAGCCCATCGCACCGCCCGGGGTTGCCGTGATCCACACGGCGCCTGCCTGGCGGGCCTCATGGCTGAGTACTTCCGAGAATGGTCGCCCTGCCCCGGAATGTAGCAGGCAACAAGGAAAAGCGCACCAATTGCATCCAATATACTTATATTTTCATCAAAATGCGCCAAAATAAATCAGGGCAATCACCTAGATAGTGCATTTTTCGCTGCACTGCACACAATATAGCGGTATTATATTTACCCCTCGCATAACAATCATTGTGCATCCCGCCGTTTTCACCCTGCAGCCCTACGCGTTGGGTACGCCCGGCGTGCATACGTTTGCCTGTAACCCTTAATCTGATCATTACATTCAATTCATATGACATATATTGATACGACGCTGGCCCGACTGGCCAAATCCAGCCCATCGCAATCGGAGTTCTATCAGGCTGTCCTGGAAGTACTCGAATCACTTTCTCCGCTGTTCGAAAAAGAAAAGCACTATCTGGGTCAGAACATCATAGAACGTATCGTTGAGCCTGAGCGTCAGATCATGTTTCGGGTTACCTGGGTAGATGACAAAGGTAAAATTAACGTCAACAAGGGCTACAGGGTCGAGTTCAACTCCGCCATCGGTCCATACAAGGGCGGCTTGCGTTTTCACCCCAGCGTCTCGTCCAGCATTATTAAATTTCTTGGCTTTGAGCAGACGTTCAAGAACTCGCTCACCGGCCTGGCTATCGGCGGCGGCAAAGGCGGCAGTGATTTCGATCCCAAAGGCAAGTCAGACAATGAAATCATGAGTTTCTGCCAGGCCTTTATGTCAGAACTCTACCGACACATCGGCCCTACCATCGACGTGCCGGCCGGCGACATTGGTGTCGGCGGCCGCGAAATAGGCTACCTTTTCGGCCAATACAAACGCCTGACTGGACGCTACGAGGGTGTGCTTACCGGCAAACGCATTCCATGGGGTGGTTCGCTGGTGCGCACCGAAGCGACCGGCTATGGCGCGGTCTACTTTGCCCAGAATATGCTGCAAAACAAAGGCGACCATCTGGATGGCAAAATCTGCGCCGTATCGGGCGCCGGCAACGTGGCCATCTACACGATCGAAAAACTGTATCAACTGGGTGCAACGCCAGTGACCTGCAGCGATTCGCGCGGCATGATATACCACAAATCCGGTATTAATCTGGAAACGCTCAAGCAGCTCAAGGAAAAGCAGCAGGCGCCTCTGCAGAACTATCTGCAAGCGCATCCCGATGCCGTTTACAAGGCTGCAGCCGACTATGCGCCTGGCCGCAACGAGGTATGGTCCGTTCCCTGCGATCTGGCCTTCCCCAGCGCAACACAAAACGAACTGAACCAGGCCGACGCATTGGCCTTGCTCGCCAACGGCTGCAAACTGGTGGCAGAAGGCGCCAATATGCCTTCCACGCCTGAAGCCGTCGAGGAATTTCTCAAGGCCCGCATCCATTACGCGCCTGGCAAAGCAGCCAACGCCGGTGGCGTTGCCACCAGTCAACTCGAAATGGCGCAGAACGCCGCCATGATTCAGTGGAGTTTTGACGAAGTTGACCTGCGCCTGAAAAACATCATGAAGAATATTTTCACCAACGCATGGGAAACGGCAGACGAATTCAACCAGCCAGGCAACCTGGTGCTTGGCGCCAATATCGCCGGCTTTCGCAAGGTCGCTGATGCCATGATCGATCAGGGCGCGGTCTGATCTACGATTGCCGCCAACCGATTGTCGCGCTCGCTGCAATCGATTGGCCTGAGACACAATAAAAAAACTCCTGGTCATTTCTGATCAGGAGTTTTTTTTGCACGGCCTTTACGTTTACCAGTGATACATCAACTGCCAACACCGCAACGGCCTGCGGTACCAGAGTATTGCTTCTGACGAAACAATACTCTTTGCCGGTATGGCTTACTCAGCAGGTTTTTCAGACGGCTCGCCGCCTTCTGCCGGCGCATTTTCCTGCGCACCTTCCAGCCCGCCCAATGCCTTGGCTGACAAACGCAAACGACCGCGATCATCAGCTTCAATAACCTTGACCTTGACCTTCTGTCCTACTGTCAGCACATCATTGATGTTGGCAATACGGTAGTTGGCGATTTCAGAAATATGCAACAGGCCATCACGACCAGGCAGAATCTGCACGATACCGCCAAAGTCCAGCAGACGCTGTACGGTACCCTCGTAGACCTGACCCACTTCAACCACGGCAGTCAGTTCAGCGATACGACGCTCGGCTTCCTTGGCTTTGTCCAGGTCGGCGCTGGAGATAGTGACCACGCCTTCGTCGCTGATATCGATATGGCAACCGGTTTCTTCTGTCAGCGCACGAATCGTGGCGCCACCCTTGCCAATCACATCACGGATTTTTTCCGGATTGATTTTCATGGACAACATGCGCGGCGCAAAGGTAGATAGTTCTTCACGCGAACCGGTCAGCGCCTCGGTCATTTTACCCAGAATATGCATGCGGCCTTCGCGGGCCTGAGCCAGTGCGACCTGCATAATTTCCTTGGTAATGCCCTGGATCTTGATATCCATCTGTAGCGCAGTGATACCATTTTTAGTGCCGGCCACTTTGAAATCCATATCGCCCAGGTGATCCTCGTCGCCCAGAATATCGGTCAGCACAGCAAACTTGCCACCGTCCTTGATCAGGCCCATGGCCACACCGGCCACGTGATCCTTGACAGGTACGCCCGCATCCATCATGGCCAGTGAGCCGCCGCAAACGGAAGCCATGGATGAAGAACCGTTAGATTCTGTAATTTCAGATACGACGCGAATGGTGTACTGGAAATCTTCGTGGGCAGGCAGCGTTGAAATCAGTGCGCGCTTGGCGAGGCGGCCATGGCCGATTTCACGGCGTTTCGGTACGCCGAAACGACCGGTCTCGCCGGTTGCATACGGAGGCATATTGTAGTGAAGCATGAAACGGTCGCGATGTTCGCCCATCACCGAGTCAATAATCTGCTCATCCTGCTTGGTGCCCAGCGTAGCGATAACCAGCGCCTGAGTTTCACCACGGGTGAACAGTGCGCTGCCATGGGTACGAGGCAACACGCCCAGACGGATAGAGATAGGACGTACCGTACGGGTGTCACGACCGTCAATGCGAGGCTCGCCAGCCAGGATCTGGCCACGCACGATTTTGGATTCCAGATCGAACAGAATATCGTCGACCGCAACCCCATCAGGTGCATCCTGACCAGCCTGCGCTGCCTGCTCAGCCAGCGTTTGCTTAACTCCGGCAATCACTTCACGCAGTTTGGCCGTCCGTTCCTGTTTCTGACGGATTTCGTAGGCGCTTTTCAAGCCCGATTCGGCAGCGGCGGTCACCGCAGCGATCAGCGCTTCGTTTTTGACTTCTGGCTGCCAGTCCCACTCGGGTTTACCGGCTTCGGCCACCAGGTCATGAATGGCATTGATTGCAACCTGCATTTGCTCATGGCCAAACACCACGCCACCCAGCATCACTTCTTCGGACAACTGTTTGGCTTCGGACTCAACCATCAGCACGGCATTTTCGGTACCGGCAACAACCAGGTTCATTTCTGAATCCACCAACTGGTCCTGTGTCGGATTCAGCAAATACTGACCATTGGTATAGCCCACGCGCGCAGCGCCGATAGGGCCGTCAAACGGAATGCCGGACACGGCCAGCGCAGCTGAACTACCGATCAGTGCCGCAATATCGGGATCAACCTGCGGATCGACCGACAGCACGTGAATAATGACCTGTACTTCATTATAGAAACCTTCAGGAAACAGCGGACGCAAAGGGCGATCGATGAGGCGGGACGTCAGTGTTTCTTTTTCGGAAGGCTTGCCTTCGCGTTTGAAAAAACCACCGGGAATACGGCCGGCAGAGTAGGTTTTCTCTACATAATCAACGGTAAGCGGGAAAAAATCCTGTCCAGGCTTGGCATTTTTTGCTGCAACGACGGTGGCCAGCACAACGGTATCACCCATTGAAACCACAACGGCGCCTGAAGACTGGCGGGCGATTTCGCCGGTTTCCAGCACAACAGTCTGATCGCCATACTGAAACGACTTGGTCACTTTGTTAAACATTTTTCAATCCTTACAATAAAGCCAGAGAGATCTGTCCGTTTTCAGCCGCACACCACGATTCTGTGTACGCGTCCAAACCCCGTTCCGGCACAATAAAAAAAACCGTGCCAGGCGCCAGCCTGGCGCTCTGCACGGTTTTGTGTTGGGCGCAAACCCAATATCACTTACGCAGACCGAGTTTTTCGATGAGTGAGCGGTAAGCGTCAGGGTTACGACCTTTCAGGTAGTCGAGCAGTTTACGGCGACGGCTAACCATGCGCAACAAACCACGACGTGAGTGGTGGTCTTTCATGTGTTCTTTGAAATGACCGGTTAATTCGTTGATACGAGCGGTTAGCAATGCAACCTGCACTTCGGGAGAACCTGTATCGCCCTGAGCGCGACCGTATTGAGTAACAATTTCAGATTTTTTGATATCAGCAACTGACATATCGAATAAGCCTCATTAACTGGCGGTAAAACCGAGGCGTTTTACCGTGAAGTATTAAAAATAAAATATCGGATAATTTCCCGACCGAACCACCATAAGCATAAAACAGAAATAGCCTGATGGATATATCTGCCGACACCGGCGTTTGTGATTGCATTGGCCTTCCAAGCAAGCCTGGTCACTACCGTGTCAGGACTTTGCGAGAAGCAAAGCAAACGATCGGCAACAGCCCCAGCGATCCGACAGCTAAAAAACAACTGTCATATTAACCATTGGTTTTGATGCACGATTGATTGCGCCGCGCTGAGCATCTGTTCCCGGAAATACGGCATACACTTTTGCCCGGATAGACGACTGCGTACCCCACCATACTCGCTCTGATCTGTCCTGTTGCGGATTTACACGCTACAATGAACACGTCAGATGCCATGCAGGGCTGCATTTTTGGCTTTCAGTCAAGACCGACAATTATATATGATTCAGCCCGAAAACACACGCAAACCTTAGCCATACAGGTTCAAATATGCCTAATTTCCGTTGTTTTTCCCAATTTCCGGGCTTTTTTTCCAACACTGGCCTGCACCGCCGGCGCAAAAGTCCGTTTTTTTCGCAGGCGGCTGCGCCGCGCAAACTGCTGCGCACCGTGAGTCTGATTGGCCTTTGCGTGACGTTGGGTGCTTGCGCCAGTTACCGGGACGTACCGCCCAATTCGCCAAAATCCGTCGTCCTGGAGACCATGGGGTCGCCCAATTTCACCTGCCCCACCGCCGATGGCGGCACCCGGGCCATCTGGACCCAGCAGCCCAACGGTCAATATGCTTACGGTACGCGTTTCAATAGCGCGGGCATCGCCGATCGGATGGAATCCATCCTGACCGATGAGAATTTTCGCAAGCTGGACAAGGGGGTATGGACACCACAGGACGTCACCTGCGAGTTCGGCCCACCCTCTAAGGTGACCCGCGTGGGGCTGGGCGAGAAAAATGAAGTGGTCTGGGAATATCGTTACAAGCAGGCCAATGCCTGGAACTCACTGATGTATGTCTATCTGGGCCGTGACGGCCAGCAGGTAACACACCACCATCCCGGCCCAGATCCCGCCTATGACCATGAGTTTGAAATCATGGGCTTTTAAGAACGTGCCGGATTCCGGCACGTTCCTGGTCAGTCTTTTTTGAACCAGTCTTTGGGTTTGTCCTGGTCCGGTGACTCCGCAATATGCGGTTCATTGCGCGTCGGCGATTGCGACCGACCAGCTTGATCCGCCTGATCCGCCTTATGCACCGTCGCAGCGTCCTCTGGCTTTGCGCCTGCAGCCTCTGCCTCCCTGCTCTCGCGGCGGCTATCGTGTAACTGCTGCGCCCGACGCCAGCGCCAATACCACACGGTCCAACCCGACAACCCATACACAATAAACAACAGGAAAAGCACAATGGGAGGATCGGACGATACAAAAGCAAAAATAAGCACCAGCACCAGCATGATGTTTTGCGGCGACAGCTTTTTCTCCAGCGCCAGAGACTTGCCGCTGAAAAACGGCGCATTTGAAATCATGCAGATACCGGCGTATACCGTCAGCACAAAGGCCAGCCAGGCCAGCGATTCATAGTCTGGGATACGATTATCGACCGACAGCCAGACAAAACCGGCCACCAGCGCCGCCGCGGCGGGACTGGGCAACCCCTGAAAGAACCGGCTATCGACCACACCGATATTGGTATTGAAACGAGCCAGACGCAACGCCGCACCAGCCACGTATATAAAGGCAGCGATCCAGCCCCAGCGTCCCAGTGCCTGCAACTGGTATTCATACATGACCAGCGCCGGTGCAATACCAAAAGACACCATATCGGACATGGAATCATATTGCTCGCCGAAAGCTGACTGGGTATTGGTCAGCCGCGCCACGCGACCGTCCATGGCGTCCAGCACCATCGCGACAAAAATGGCGATGGCTGCCACCTCGAAACGCCCGTTCATGGCTTGCACCACGGCATAAAAGCCGGCGAACAAATTGGCCGTCGTAAATGCGTTGGGCAGCAAATAAATAGCGCTGCGCGGACGTGGCAGATTTTCGTTCATAACGTATCGCTTTGATTGACCGATGAAGCCGGTTCGGGCAGGTCAGCCAGTGCAGTAGAAGTGGCCGACACCTTGTCGCCAATGGCTACCCGCGGGCGGGAAGCTGGTGGCAGATAGACGTCGACACGTGAACCGAAACGAATGAATCCATAACGCTCTCCGGCCTGCCGGCTATCGCCCGGCTTGACATAGCACAGAATGCGGCGGGCCACCAGACCGGCAACCTGCACAACAGTCACCTGCTCGCCGGAATCGAGCGCGATATGAACCGCGTTTCTTTCGTTCTCGACCGACGCCTTGTCCAGCGCGGCATTAACGAAAGAACCAGGGTAATACTGAACCTGGGTTACCCGCCCGCTAACCGGGAAGCGGTTGGAGTGAACATTGAATACATTCATGAACACGCTGATCTTCAGGGCCTGTTGCTTGGTATATGGGTCGGTGGTTTTGTCTACCGACACAATCCGGCCGTCAGCCGGTGACAGCACCACGCGTTCGCCGTCAGGCGCCTGGCGTTGCGGGTCACGAAAAAACTGAATCACAAAAATGGCCAGCAGCCAGAAGATCAGCCCTGCAGCAATGGACCACCACGACACCAACAGCGCCAGAATGAGGGAGCCGGCGATAAAGGGCCAGCCCTCTCGGGCCAGAACAGGATGCGGGTAGGAGGGTTTATACATGCAATTGGAAACCGGCTGATTAAAACGTCATTTTAGTCGCAAACACCTGCAGCGGAGAATGGGGATACACCAAAAGTGTAATTTTTGTATTGCACCCTGCATTTTCCTGGCGATCGGTGCAATGATGCCCGCTGTGCCAGACCCGCCCGAATCAGCGAAGTACAACACGCTGCTGGCCCACACTTTGCCCTCAAGGCAGCGCAGCATTTGCCAGGCGATCGTCGCAGGCACCCTTTGCCTGCATTGTTTCCACATGCCAGCTCCCTGAATCTCAAGGCACCCTCTCCAGCTATTGGTATGCGTTGTCACAGTTGCCGAGTGGCTGTGGCTGTGGCTGTGGCTGTGGCTGTGGCTGCAGGCTATGGCTACGGTTGTGGTTATGGCAGCAACTACCGTTGCGAGCCTCCTGCCAACGCGCTGCCCCCGGGCATATGCGGGGGAAATGCAAATGTGATTATGTCATTCATCGTGGCAGCGACGGTTTCGCATCAGCAATACATTTTTCCCGCGCGCGCCATACTGGCGCCACCAGCAAACCGCACCGGTTTTGCACATCGGCAAAATCGCTTTGGTGCGTAGTAATGCCACCATAATGCAATGTGTATCTATATGTATATTTTGTTTTAAAGTACATTAAAATCCATTAAAAATAGAATTGCAGTTTTAGTCCAAAAGACAGTTTGTCAAAAATTAGGGTAAAACCTGAACCCTAAGCATGAGCATTTCGTTCATACTAGCAACACCGTTATAAAGGAGTTTTCCATGAAGTTATCAAGTCTCGTGCTTGCTGCACTTATTTCTTCAATTGGTTTGTCCGCCCACGCCGAAGGCCGTCTGGACAAAATCAAAAGTACAAAAACAATTTCTCTGGGTCATCGTGACTCCTCTATACCCTTTTCCTATCTGGACGGTGGAAAGCCAATTGGATACTCCAAGGAAATTTGCGACGGCATCGTCAAAGCGCTGGAAAAACAGTTGGGCACAGAACTCACTATCAAACAGGTTCCCGTGACCTCGGCCAGCCGAATTCCCCTGATCATGAATGGTACGATCGACCTGGCTTGCGGCTCGGCAACCAACAATGCTGAACGCCAGAAACAGGTCAGCTTTGCGCCGACCACATTTGTGACCGCTACCCGCTTCGTCTCGGCCAAGGCTGACAATATTAAGGATGTCGCCGGCTTCAAAGGCCAGACGGTGACCTCCACGGCCGGCACCAGCAACATCAAATGGCTCGCCGCTACCAATGCCAAGGAAAACCTGGGCATGAATATTATTCCTTCGAAAGACCATGCGGGCGCCTTCCTGACAGTTCAGGCCGGTCGTGCCAAAGCGTTCTTCATGGATGACGTGCTGCTGGCCAGCCTGGTTGCCAACTCTGAAGATCCTGACAAATGGGTCGTCAGCGACACAGCGCTCACCACCGAGCCTTACGCGATGATTCAACCCAAAGACGATCCCGAGTTCAAGAAAGCGGTGGATGACGCAGTGATCGCCATGATCAAGAGCGGCGAACTCGAAAAGCTCTACAAAAAATGGTTTGAAAATCCCATTCCTCCGAAAAACATCAATATGAATCTGCCTATGTCGGAAGCCCTCAAGAAAGCGCTTGCCAATCCTACAGATTCACCAGACCCGGCTACATACCAATAAACCGGCCTCTGTCCGACGGCACAAAACCCGCTTTCGCTGTGTTTTGTGCCGTTTTTTGTTTTCTATAAATTGCGTTTCAAATTATGTCAATCTCCACAATATTTTGTGACCCGGCCAATATCGATAACGCGTCCCTGTTCTGTCAGATATCCCCCAGCGGGAATACCTATATGGAGGCATTCGTCTCCGCTGTCGGTTGGACACTGCAGCTGTCTGCTATCGCGTGGGTGCTCGCATTTGTCATGGGCGTCGCGGTGGGTATCGGGCTGACCAGCCAGAATCGGCTGGTGTCCAGAATCTGCTCTGGCTATGTCGAGCTGTTCAGAAATATCCCCCTGCTGGTGCAACTGTTCCTCTGGTACTACGTGATCCCCCAGGTGCTGCCAGAACAAATAGGCAAGGCAATCATCAGCATGCAGTACCCCTATTCGGTCTTCTGGCCGGCGGTTTTGTGTCTGGGGCTGTTTACCTCATCGCGGATTGCCATCCAGCTGTCCTCGGGCATTCGCTCGCTGCCGCGCGGACAATCCATGGCGGCGACGGCGCTTGGCCTGACACGCTTTCAGATGTACAAGTATGTGCTGTTGCCCATGGCAATGCGCATCATTACCCCGCCACTGACCTCTGAAATGCTCAACCTGCTGAAAAACTCTTCGGTTGCCTACACCATCGGCTTGCTGGAGATTACCGGCGCAGCCGCCTCCATGCAGGAATCCACATTCCAAACTTTCCCTTCATACCTGGCGGCAACCGCCCTGTATGTCATCATCAACTTATTGATTCTGGTAATCATGTCGGCCGTTGAACGTTTCTTCAGTGTTCCTGGCTTTATTTCAGGAAAAGGGTAGGAGCACATGATGAATTTTCAAGATTTACTTCTCTCCGCCTCATCGGTCAGCATTGCCGCCTTTGACTGGGGCGTTATCCAGCAGGCCGCGCCCGCACTGCTAATGCAAGGCCTGGTTTTTACGCTCAAGCTGACGCTTTATTCCACGGTTCTGGCATTGATCTGGGGCACTGTACTGGCAATGATGCGCCTGTCGTCCATCAATATTTTCCGTTGGTTCGCCGGCTCCTACGTCAACATCATGCGTTCGCTGCCGCTGATCCTGATCCTGTTCTGGTTCTTCTTCCTGGTGCCGTATATTCTGGGTTGGGTCGACTTCATGTGGGCCACCTATATAGAAGGCAACGAGTCGGCCAGGATGGTATCGCGGCCACTGAACGGGTTTACCTGCGCATTGATTACCTTCACGCTGTTTGAAGCCGCCTACTTCTGCGAAATTATGCGTGCCGGTATCCAGTCGATCGCCCGCGGGCAGGTGGGCGCAGGCTATGCGCTGGGACTGCGTTACTTTCAGGTAATGCGACTGATCGTGCTGCCACAGGCTTTCCGCAATATGCTGCCTGTGATTTTCACGCAAATGATTGTTCTTTTCCAGGATACGTCTCTGGTGACCGTGTTGTCACTAAATGACCTGCTGGGTATGGCACGCATCAACGCCGATATTACCGGTCGCCCAGTTGAGCTGTACATATTCGCAGCGGCTATCTATTTTGTCATCTCTTTAGTTTGCTCTCGTCTGGTCAAAGTGATCGATCGGCGTTTGACGATTATTCGATAAGGTATTTCTCCATGGCTATGATTGAATTTAAAAACGTTAGTAAATGGTATGGAAAATTCCAGGTTCTGACCGATTGCACAACCGAAATCAGCAAAGGTGAAGTTGTGGTGGTTTGCGGTCCGTCGGGCTCAGGCAAATCCACACTGATCAAAACCGCCAACGGTCTGGAGCCCTTCCAGAAGGGCGAGATTTTCTTCAACGGCGTCTCGGTGGGCGGCCCGAAAACGGACCTGCCTAAACTGCGCTCCAAAATCGGCATGGTGTTTCAGCACTTCGAGCTGTTCCCGCACCTTTCCGTCATGGAAAACCTGGCGTTGGCTCAGATCAAGGTTCTGGATCGCTCCAAGGGCGAGGCCATGGAACGCGGCCGCAAGCTGCTGGACCGCGTGGGACTCATTGAACACAAGGACAAGTTCCCGGGCCAGCTGTCTGGCGGCCAGCAACAGCGCGTGGCCATTGCCCGGGCGCTGGCCATGGATCCCATGGCCATGCTGTTTGATGAACCCACATCGGCGCTTGACCCTGAAATGGTCAACGAGGTGCTCGATGTAATGGTCGATCTGGCCAAGGAAGGCATGACCATGATGGTAGTGACCCACGAAATGGGTTTTGCCCGCAAAGTGGCTGACCGCGTCGTCTTCATGGACGAAGGCCAGATTGTTGAAGATTGCGCCAAGGAAGAATTCTTCGGCAACCAGGAAGCACGCTCCGAGCGGGCCAAGCATTTCCTCTCGAAGATCCTGGGGCATTAAACCGCTGGTTTTTCCCATAAAAAAAGGCTGGGCAACATAGATTGCCCAGCCTTTTTAATTTACTGCTATATACGTTTACCGCTGCATGCGTTCAGCAGTGCCGACGTTCTCGCCCCGCCACGCTAACGCACTGGCCGAACATGCTTTACACGCGTTCGATGATGACAGCAGCACCCTGGCCGACACCAATACACATGGTGCACAAGGCATACTTGCCGCCGGTACGCTGCAATTGATACATGGCGGTCGTCACCAGACGCGCACCGGACGCACCCAGGGGGTGACCCAGGGCAATCGCGCCACCGTTCGGGTTCACATGCGCTGCATCGTCAGGCAGGCCCAAATCACGCGTCACGGCCAGCGCCTGTGCAGCAAAAGCCTCGTTCAGTTCTACCACATCCATCTGTTCGATCGTCAGGCCGGTTTTTTCCAGCACTTTGCGCACAGCCGGGATGGGACCCACGCCCATGATGCGTGGTGCCACACCGGCCACGGCCATCCCTACTACGCGTGCCTTGGGCTTGAGGCCATATTTCTTGACCGCCTCTTCTGAGGCCAGCAGCACCGCGCAGGAACCATCATTCACTCCTGATGCATTGCCCGCCGTCACGCTGCCATCAGGGCGCACAACGCCCTTGAGCCTGGCAAGCGCTTCCGGCGTCGTCGCACGCGGGTGCTCGTCCGTATCAACTACCACGGGATCGCCCTTGCGCTGAGGAACGCTCACGGGAATAATCTCCTCCTTGAATACGCCATCGGCAATGGACTTTGCAGCGCGCTGCTGGCTGCGTAATGCAAATGCATCCTGATCGGCACGAGAGATCTTGAAGTCGTCCGCGACGTTTTCAGCAGTCTCCGGCATGGAATCCACGCCAAACGCCGCTTTCATTTTCGGGTTGATAAAGCGCCAGCCGATCGTGGTATCTTCGATTTTGGCAGCCCGGGAATAGGCGGATTCGGCCTTGCCCATGACAAACGGCGCACGTGACATGCTTTCTACGCCGCCGGCGATCATCAGATCGACTTCGCCCGATTTGATGGCGCGCGCAGCCGTACCCACGGCATCCAGACTGGATGCGCAAAGGCGATTCAATGTCGCGCCCGGAACCTGTACGTCAATTCCCGCCAGCAACAGCGCCATGCGGGCAACGTTACGATTGTCTTCGCCGGCCTGGTTGGCGCAGCCATAGATTACATCGTCCAGTTTGCTCCAGTCTACGTTCGGATTACGTTCCATCAATGCCTTGATCGGCAGTGCAGCCAGGTCATCGGTGCGCACGGTGGACAGACCGCCACCATAGCGACCAATCGGCGTACGGACAGCATCACAAATATAAGCGTTATTCATACATTTCCTCTGTGTTATTTCATTCTGATATTAATAGCTATCGGATACTCAGGCGAAAATCAGTTTCGCGCCAGTGAGCGACTGCAGTTCTTCATCTGTGATATCGACGAGTTTTTCCACCACTGCCATACCCGCCGGCGTGACTTCCAGAACGGCGATATCGGTGTAGACACGACTGACCACGCCCAAACCTGTGACTGGGAGCGTGCACTTTTCCAGAATCTTGGGCGATCCGTCTTTGGCATTGTGTTCCATCAGGATGTACACCTTGCGGGCGCCCACAGCCAGATCCATGGCCCCGCCTACTGCCGGTGGTTCGCCGGGGCGGCCCAGCGACCAGTTGGCCAGATCGCCGTCTGCAGATACCTGCATCCCGCCCATGATGCACAAGTCCAGATGTCCGCCGCGCATAATGGCAAACGAGTCCACGTGGTGAAAGAATGCGCCGCCGGTCAGCAATGTGACCGGTTTTTTTCCGGCATTGATCAGCTCACCGTCAATGTCATCGCCTGTCGCGGCAGGGCCCATACCCAAAATGCCATTTTCACTGTGCAGCAGAATTTCGTCTTCTGGCTTGAGGTAGTTGGCGACCAGCTCGGGCATGCCGATACCGATATTGACATAACTGCCGGGGGCGATATCTTTGGCCAGGCGTTCGGCCATTTGGTTTCTGTTCAATTTATTCATCATATGACCTGCTTAACTGGAGATGGCCGGATTGGCTACTTCGACAATCCGATTCACGAAAATGCCGGGGGTGATAATCGTTTCCGGATCAAGCTGGCCCAGTTCGACTTTCTGCTTCACCTGAACGATGGTGGTTTTTGCCGCCATGCACATGACCGGCCCGAAGTTGCGGGCAGCCTTGCGATAGATCAGATTTCCCCAGCGGTCGCCCTTCTCTGCCAGCACCAGTGCAAAATCGCCGTGTATCGGCGTCTCGAACACATAGTCAACACCGTCGATATTGCGCGTTTCCTTGCCCTTGGCCAGGTCGGTGCCATAGCTGGTTCTCGTATAGAATCCGCCGATCCCGGCGCCGGCAGCGTGCAGTCGTTCTGCGATCGTGCCCTGCGGAACACACTCGAGCTCAATTTTTCCGTCTTTGTACATCTCGTTAAAGACGTGCGAATGCGAAGCCTTGGGAAATGAGCAGATCATTTTACGTACGCGACCTGCCTTGATCAGCGCCGCCAGCCCCGTGTCATGATTGCCCGCATTGTTGTTGACGACGGTCAGCTCTTTTGCGCCCTGATCGATCAGGGCATGGATCAGTTCCGTCGGGTGGCCCGCGCCACCAAACCCGCCGATAAGCACAGTGGCGCCATCAAAGACATCGGCAACCGCAACCTGTATATCGTCTATAAATTTGTTGATCATCTGTTATACCTGTATTCTCTTTTGTCTGAATCTGTATTTATGCCATTACTGGTGCAAGTCATTATTTCATATTTCGCTTGTGTTATTTACCCGAGCGCGCGCCACAAGACTTTTCCTGAGGACGTTTTGGGCAGCGCGTCGGTAAAGGCGACAATCCGTGGCGCCTTGTACGCGGCCATTTTCTGGCGGCACCACTCCAGGATGTCCTGTTCCGTGACCCTGCCGCGGCTACCGTCGCGCAATACAACCCAAGCCTTGACGGTCTCGCCGCGTTTTTCGTCAGTCACGCCAACAACGCAGGCTTCAAGAATCGCGGGATGCGCATACATCATGGATTCCACTTCGGCTGGCCAGACTTTGAAACCCGAGGCATTGATCATGCGCTTGAGCCGATCCACCATAAAGTAGTATCCGTCCTCATCCATGCGCCCCAGATCTCCGGTGCGCAAAAAACGCTTGTTGTCAATACTGATGAATGCGTCGGCCGATGCCTGTTCATTGTTCCAGTAGCCCTGCATGACCTGAGGCCCATGCACGACGATTTCGCCAACCTCACCCTGCGGCAGCTCCTGCAAGGTGACCGGATCAATAATACGGGAATCCACATCAAAAATCGGAATCCCCAGACATTGCCTTTTGGGATACCGCTCCGGGTTTATGTGCGTTGGCGCCATGACTTCGGACATCCCGTAACCTTCGATGTAGGTCAGGCCAAACTCGCGCTGCAGTTTTTCTGCAACCGCTTCGGGCATGGCCGCCCCACCCCCGCTGATCCGGGCAATACTGGACAGATCATAGGCAGACAGGTCGGGCATGGCCAGCAGATCAACCACCATGGCAGCGATCAGCGCCAGCCGGCCAACGCGATGGCGCTCGATGCATTGGGCCGCCACCACACGATCCCAGCGCGTCATAATAACGATGGTCGCGCCCAGATAAATGGCACTGTTCATGACCCCTTCCATGCCGGTAACATGAAAAAACGGCAACACGCCCAGAAAAACTGCGTCCTGATTCCCTCCGTCATACCATACCGCTGCGGACACCGTGTTATACATGGTGGAGCGGTGGGTATGAACGCAGCCTTTGGGATGGCCGGTGGTGCCTGACGTATACGGCATGACAGCCATATCTGCCGGCACGGCCGATGAGGGCAACGGGCCCCGGCCGCCGGCCAGTGCGTCGCGCCAAAGCACTACGCCATTACCGGCCAGGGCCTGCGCAGGCTCGGCAACAACATCCGGTACGTTCTGATCCGATCCTGCCGGGGGCAGATAATCATGATACGCCGCCACCAGCTTGCTGGCCGGCGCCGCAGCGCCAAGTAAAGCAACCTGCTCATGCAGTTCCTGACCATAGATGATCACAGTGGCGCCGGTATCACGAATGTAATGTTGCAGCTCGTCGGCCCGGTTCATCGGATTGACTGGCACCACCACCGCATCGGCCCGCAAAATCGCATAGTAGGCAAGCACGAATTGCGGACTGTTTTGCATATACAGCAACACCCGGTCACCCTTGCGCACGCCACAATCATGCTGCAGAAACCCGGCAAGGGCCTGCACCTGCGCCAGCACCTGCCCATAACTGTAGCTGGCGCCGTAATACACCAGACAAGGCTTGTGCGGATAGCGCAGAGCTGATATCTCCAGATTGGCATGCAGCGCCGTTTCCGGTACGCTTAGCGACCGACTGCGCCCACGCGGCCAGACGGCGGAATAATCGGGGCGGTTCATGCCACTTCGAACAGCCCTGCCGCGCCCTGGCCACCACCGATGCACATAGTGACCACCACGTATTTAACCCCCCTGCGCTTGCCCTCGATCAAGGCGTGGCCGACCATGCGGGCGCCAGACACGCCATACGGATGGCCGACAGCAATCGCCCCCCCGTTGACATTGAGCCGATCATCGGGAATACCTAGTTTGTCACGGCAATACAACACCTGGCAGGCGAAGGCTTCATTCAATTCCCACAAGCCGATATCATCGACCTTCAAGCCGGCGCGCTCGAGCAAACGTGGCACCGCAAAAACCGGACCAATGCCCATTTCATCGGGCTCACAACCTGCTACGGCAAACCCGCGGAAAATGCCCATTGGGCTCAGACCGCGCTGACGCGCCACTTCAGCATCCATCAGCACGCAGGCCGATGATCCGTCTGAAAACTGGCTGGCATTTCCCGCCGAGATAACGCCTTTGGGGAACACCGGGCGGATTTTGGACACGCCTTCAAGCGTGGTATCGGGACGGATCCCTTCATCTGCAGCAATGGTTACTTCACGGCGGGCAATGCCGCCGGTTGCCTTGTCAAAGACGCTCATGACAGTTGTCATGGGCACAATTTCATCATTGAACAGCCCTTCTGCCTGTGCCCGGGCGGCACGCTGCTGGCTGCGGGCGCCATATTCGTCCTGTGCCTCGCGCGAAATGCCATAGCGCTTGGCCACGGTTTCCGCTGTCTGCAACATACTCCAGTACAGCTCGGGTTTGTGCTGACGCAACCATGGGTCCTGGCGCATGAGGGTGTTAGCCTCATTTTGCACGCAGGAAATACTTTCAACGCCGCCGGCCACCAGCACCGGAACCTGGTCGACAATAATGCGCTGCGCCGCCATGGCAATGGCCTGCAGCCCCGACGAGCAGAAGCGGTTGACGGTTACCCCGCCTGCGCTGACCGGCAGGCCGGCCCGCAAGGCAATGGCCCGTGCGATATTGCCGCCGGTTGTGCCTTCAGGCAAGGCCGAACCGATGATCACATCTTCCACTTCAGTTGGATCAATACCGGCGCGCGCGACTGCGTGCGATACTGAATGCGCACCCAGCGTTGCGCCATAGGTCATATTGAATGCACCCTTCCAGGACTTTGCCAGTCCGGTACGGGCGGTTGAAACAATTACAGCTTCTCTCATGTCTCTTCTCCAGGTCGGTCGCATGACATTGGGCTGTGCAGCGCCAAGATCAAGGCCAACCAAAGCAAACTTCAATTGTATCGGAACAGAAAATACATAATCCTACTGGCACTGGCAGACACGAAACGTCCAGTTTCCTGGCATAACCCGCTATCGCCTGCCGCCTGCCCGTAGATGTAATACGGTTGGCAGGCGATACCCTGCCTGCCAATGCACGTTCTACTTCAGCGCTTCACCACTTTGCGCATGTTTTTCCAGCAAGGCCGCCGCTTGCCATGCCCCGGGCCGGGCCGAACCAGCGCCAAATTGCCCCAGTGCCCGCACGACATTGAACAGGCCGGCCTGTTGCGCATAGTGCATAGGTCCGCCGCGATGTAACGGGAAGCCATAACCATTCAGGTAAACAATGTCGATATCCGAGGCGCGCAGGGCAATGCCTTCTTCAAGAATCTTCGCCCCTTCATTGGCCAGCGCGTAAACGCAACGCTCCACAATTTCCTGGTCGCTGATTTTGCGCGGCGCAACGCCCTTTTCCTGACGGAAGGTTTCGATCAGTTTTTCGACCTCTGGGTCAACCTGCGGCTTGCGATCGCCCGCAACATAACGATACCAGCCCGCCCCTGTTTTCTGGCCAAAACGTCCGGCCTCGCACAGGCGGTCGGCTACAACCTCTTCATAGGCTTTCGGATCGACCTCCTTCTTGCGCTTGCGGATCGCCCAGCCAATGTCCAGTCCGGCCAGGTCACCCACGCGATACGGGCCCATTGCAAAACCGAAATTTTCCAGCGCGCGGTCGATCTGCGAGGGTGCGGCACCCTGCAGCATCACTTCATCTGCCGCATCGCGGTAGGCATACAGCATGCGGTTGCCGATAAACCCATCGCACACGCCCGAGACCACCGGTTTCTTGCCGATTTTCTTGCCCATGTCAATACATGTAGCCAGCACATCTTTGGCCGTTTTTTCACCGCGCACGATTTCCAGCAGTTTCATAACATTGGCCGGGCTGAAAAAATGCAGCCCGATC
>NZ_JBQEAU010000018.1:0-43276 GCF_052108595.1 Advenella sp. | reverse complement strand
CTCATGATCGTGGGCATTGACCCCGGCGCGCGCGTCAACCAGGAAGATCACGACATCAGATTCAGAGATGGCCAGGCTGGTTTGCCTTGCCATTTCCATGAGGATGCCACTTTTGGCTACGGGTTCGAAACCGCCGGTATCCACGACTAGAAACGGAATCTCGCCAACCCGGCCTTCGCCATAGTGCCGATCACGTGTGAGACCAGCATAGTCGGCCACCAGCGCCGCCCTGGAACGCGTCAGGCGATTAAACAGGGTTGACTTGCCAACATTAGGCCGGCCAACCAGCGATACCACGGGTTTAAAGGAAACAGTACTCAACGTGCACCAAGCATAACAAGATTACCCGCACCGGTTTGCACCAGGATACCCTGGGCGGTGACGGTCAGCGGCGATAACATCGGATCGCCGCCAAATTCGGATCTGCCAAGCAGATGCCCATCGGCATCGGACAGATAATGTATATAGCCTTCATAATCACCAACAGCAACAACATTGCCGTTGGACACTGCATTGGTCAGGCCCCGGTTTTTCAGAACCTGATTGATCCATTGCTGCTGGCCGTTACCCAGTGCCATGCGGACGACTTCACCGTGTATGCCGGTGGCATAAAGCGAATTATTGTTCAGTGTGACGCCTGTCGCACTGGAGAATGGCTGCGACCACAATGCCTGTCCGTCGCCGCGGCCGGGTGTGTAGCAACCGGCATTGCCTTGATAAGTAGCCACGCACACACCATTGCCGACCAGCACCGGTGCGCCCACAACGTCTGTCACACTATCGAGATCAGTCACGCCGCGAATGGGGCCGGCCAGGACATCCCACTGCAACCTGCCGGTTTTCAGGTCCAGTGCGACCAGCCGACCGCTGGGAACAGCAACCAGGACATTGCCCTTGTCGATAATCATGCGGGAAACGGCGCGCAGTGCCAGCGCAGCATTGGTGCGCTGGTAATTCCACAGCAGCTCGCCGCTGCCGGCATCAAAACCCTGGACACGATAATCGTCGGCCCGCACCACCACGACGCCCTGCCCTACAGCAGGTGGCGTTGACACCCGTGTACTGGCTTTAGCGGTCCATAGTGGTTTGCCGGCCATATCCAAGGCGGTAATCTTGCCGTCCGGGGCGGCAACAACGGCGATATTGCCATCTGATCCCACTCCGGCAGACAAGGCATCGCCTACTGATGTTTTCCACTGCACTGCGCCATTGGACAGCGCAACCCGGGCCACGGACCCATCCGGCGTTGCCGCCAACACACTGTCGCCAGCTACTGCAGGAGCGAACCCGACGCCGCCGCCAGAACCGATTGATGCGCTCCATGCTGCAGCAGGAACCGTGGTCTGGGTATATTCGGTCAGATCGACTGGCTCAAATTGCGACGGAGTCTCAAAAAGGCTGCAGCCGCCGAGCGCCAGCGCGCCGACCAGCACCGTAAGTTTCAGAAAACGACGAGGCATATGTTGAAACATCATGATTATTCTCCACCTAAAGCACTGATTTTCAATTGAATGGTGTTCACAAATGCTGCCGGTAATTGCTGGACGGAAAGCGCTGCTTTCCACGCTGCAACCGCCTCCTGCTTCTTGCCCTGGGCGATCAGCACATCACCTTTACGATCATCGTAAAGCGCCTTGAAAGCTTCTGGCGGATTATTCAATTGTGCCAGCGCCTCGTCGAACTTTTTCTGGTCAGCGTAGACACTGGCCAGACGCAACTTTGCCACAGGCAACAGCTCAGGGAAATCACTGCCGCGTCCGGCCAGCCAGGTAAGCTCCTGCTGCGCCTGGTCATAATGACCGCCACGTATATAAAAATCGGCCGCCAGCAAAGCGCCACGGGCTGCGTAGGCCGTATCGCCATAACTCTTCTTGAGTTCGGCCGCTGCCTGATCCAGCCTGGCCTGACTGTCTGCATCAGAAGACACGGCCGAGGTTTGGACGATTTCATAATAGCCAAGCGCCTGCTTGACCTGCGAGGACTTATACCAGCTCCAGCCGTACCATGCCAGTATGCCCAGCATGACAACAATAATAGCGGTCAGAATTGTGTTGCCGAAACGATCCCACCACCCCTTTAGCGAGTCGATCCGTTCCTGTTCTTCGAGGTCAAAAGCCATATTCTTCAACTATCCTTTACTGATTTTCAAGCCGATCACGTAACGAGACTGCCTGCTGTTGATTGTTAATTATTTACTGAGCCCGGAGTTTATCCAGCAATGCGTTTGCCAGCTCGCTTTGCGCCACGCTAAACTGCGGTGCGGTCGCGCCTTGGGCATCTGCCCGCAAAAACTTCACGGATGCCGAATGCTGAGTCATTTCGGATTCCCCTAAAATTACCGCAAGGCGCGCGCCGCTGGCATCGGCTCGTTTAAATTGCGATTTGAACGAGCCCATGCCAGGATGCACAATACAGCGCACGCCAAGATCTCTGGCAGATTCAGCCATGCCGGCAGCCACACGGGCCGATTGCGCATCGCTATGGACGAAATATACATCACATTCGGGCATCATCTGCACTTTCGCATCCTCCAGCCATAATGCAAGCAATCGCTCCAGCCCGATGGCAAAGCCGATGGCTGGCGCCGTTTTGCCACCCAGCAGATCAAACAGGCCATCATAGCGCCCGCCCCCGCAGACGGTTCCCTGGGCGCCAAGCCTGTCGGTCACCCATTCAAAAACGGTCAGATTGTAGTAATCGAGTCCGCGCACCAGTCGCGGATTCAGAGTATAGGCGATATCGGCATCATCCAGTCTCTGGCATAGGGCATCAAAGTGCGCCCTGGATTCGCTGCCCAGAAAATCGAACAGCTTGGGCGCGTCATTGGCCATCTGTTGCATCGCCGGATTTTTCGTATCCAGCACCCGCAGGGGATTGCTGTACATGCGGCGCTGTCCGTCAGCGTCCAGAACCGCTTTATGCTTTTCCAGATGCGCGATCAGCGCTTCACGATGCGCCCGTCGTTCCTCCAGTTGCCCAAGCGAATTGAGTTCCAGCCGGATGTCGTTGATACCCAGTTGTTTCCACAGACGTGCCAGCATGATGATCTGCTCGGCATCGATATCAGGCCCGGGAAAGCCCAGGGCTTCGACCGAGATCTGGTGAAACTGCCGGTAGCGTCCTTTCTGTGGCCGTTCATGCCGGAACACCGGCCCCATGGTATACAGACGCTGCGCGCGGTCGTACAACATATTGTGCTCAATCGCGGCCCGCACGACGCCCGCAGTAAACTCCGGGCGCATCGTCATCAGTTCCTGCCGGTCAGCCGACATGCTGAAGGTATACATTTCCTTCTCGACAATATCGGTGACCTCGCCAATGCCGCGCGCAAACAGACGAGTCTGCTCCAGCACGGGGGTGCGTACGTTCTGATAGCCATATAGACTTAGCCACTGCCGGAGCATGGCTTCCAGCTGCTCCCAGTGCGCCGACTGGCCTGGCAGGATGTCGTTCATTCCGCGTAAAGCTGTGACCTTTTGGAATGCGGTTGTGTTACTCAAAATAGTTACTCTTGTCAGTTCAAATTATTGCTGTTCTGTCCGGATACATCCGAACCCTGTGCGCCATAACGCTTGTGAACGTAATCACGCACGATTTCCTGGAATTCTTCGGCAATCGCCTCGCCCTTCAGGGTAACGCTGCGCTGCCCATCGATAAAGACCGGGGCTGAAGGAACCTCTCCGGTACCCGGCAGACTGATTCCGATATCGGCATGGCGGCTTTCGCCAGGCCCGTTTACTACACAGCCCATGACCGCAACGTTCATGCTTTCTACGCCAGGATACTGCGCCTTCCATACTGGCATCTGCCGGCGCAGGTAAGACTGAATGCTATCGGCCAGCTCCTGGAAGTAGGTACTGCTGGTGCGCCCGCAACCGGGACACGCCACGACCATGGGGGTAAACGCCCGTAAGCCCATGGTTTGCAGTATTTCCTGCGCCACGATCACTTCGCGGGTGCGATCACCGCCCGGTTCAGGTGTAAGAGAAATGCGAATCGTATCACCGATTCCTTCCTGAAGCAGTACGGACAACGCGGCCGTAGAAGCCACAATGCCCTTGCTACCCATGCCGGCCTCGGTCAAGCCCAGATGCAACGGATAATCACAACGGGCAGAAAGGTTCCGATATACCGAAATCAGATCCTGAACATGGCTTACCTTACAGGACAGGATGATGGCATCACCGGCCAGACCCAGTTCTTCGGCGCGGGCAGCGTTGGTAATGGCAGACACCACCAGCGCCTCGCGCATGACAGCCGATGCGTCCCAGGGAACGCTGCGCCGGCTGTTGTCGTCCATCATGCGCGCCATGAGTTCATGATCCAGGCTGCCCCAGTTTACGCCTATGCGTACCGGTTTCTCATAGCGGCAGGCCACTTCAATCATCTGCGCGAAATTGTCGTCGCGTTTTTTGCCGCCGCCCATATTGCCCGGGTTGATCCGGTATTTGGACAGCGCCTGCGCGCACTCGGGAAACTGGGTAAGCAGCTTGTGCCCGTTGTAATGGAAGTCGCCCACCAGCGGAACCGAAACACCCATGCGATCCAGTTGCTCGCGAATTGCCGGCACTTCCTTTGCCGCCTCGGGCGTATTGACGGTGATGCGCACCATCTCGGAACCGGCCTGCGCCAATTCCTTGACCTGAATGGCCGTCGCGATCGGATCTGCCGTGTCGGTATTGGTCATCGATTGCACCACGACTGGCGCACCGCCACCAATTTGGACCTGTTTGGCACCCCATACGACACGTGCACCACGCGTCGGACGGCGGGTCAACTGGCCAATAGGAAACGGCGATTGTTCAACGATGGTCATGGTAGTGTCAGTCTTAAACAGAGTGGTACGGCCGAAGTCGGGTCAGCGCACTGCAGCGACAAGAGCGATACCATTGAGTCAGTTATTCAAACCAGTGCTGCAGGCTTTCGAGACCGAGATCCTGCAAGGTGTACCAGCCGCGGGTAAAGCCGTAGACGGCAATTACGACCAGCACGAGCAAGATGACAAACAGCCACAGGCCTGTACCACTGGAGCGCCCGGACCGGGAGTAACTGTCCCGGATTTCATAATCGGTGCTGCGTTTCAGGTTGATATTGGTCGTGGCTGCAGAGGCAGCAACAACCTGCTGGCCGCCTTCAACGCCTGGCTGCTGGCCCAGCAATTGCAACAATGGCTGCTCATCCGCTTCCAATACCTGCGCATATTTCTTGACCATGCCACGCAACATGAAGCCAGTGGGCAATGACGCCCAGTTCTGACTTTCCAGCGCGCGCAACTGAGTCTCGGAAAACTTGATGCGATTGGAGATTTCAGCCAACGTAAGACCACGAGCCGCTCTGAGCGTCGCGAGCGTCTGGCCCAGCGATTGTACGGGGGCCGACTCTTCACGGGGAATATCAGCGGCAATGTCTGTTTCGTTGGTCATGAAGAAATCTCGGTAATGGGAATGGATTTGAAGGCCTGCATGCGTTCGCTGATGCGGGTACGGTCTTTAACGTCGCCCGCGAGCTGTCCACAGGCGGCATCAATATCTTCACCTCGGGTTTTACGCACCGTGGTAATCACGCCCTGATCCACCAGCAAGCTGGAGAACTGGCGAATGCGTGCATTGCTGGACCGCTTCAGACCCGCCTCCGGAAACGGATTGAACGGAATCAGGTTCAGCTTGCACTTGACCTGGCGCGTGATATCCACCAGTTGACGGGCATGCTCATCCGAATCATTCACGCCATCGAGCATGACGTATTCAAAGGTGATGAAATCACGCGGCGCATGCACAAGATAGCGGTTACAGGCGGCAATAAGCTCAGCCAGCGGATATTTGCGATTGAGCGGCACCAGTTGATCGCGCAACGCATCGTTCGGCGCATGCAGCGATACCGCCAGCGCAACCGGGCAGTCATGCGCCAGGCGGTCCATGAACGGTACGACACCGGAAGTGGACACCGTGACTCGACGCCGCGACAGCCCATAGGCATTATCGTCGAGCATAAGCAGCAATGCCGGCAGAACCTGATCATAATTGAGTAGCGGCTCGCCCATTCCCATCATGACGACATTGCTGATGACGCGAAGATCCTGGTCCTGTACGGCAGCTGGTGGCTCATCCTGTCCTGCGGCGGCCAGACGTGCGGCAGGCATATCCTGCATGATATCGTGGCGGGCCTTCCACAATTGACCGACAATTTCAGCTGTGGTCAGATTTCGATTGAAGCCCTGGTGACCAGTAGAGCAGAAACGGCAGCCCACGGTACAACCGGCCTGACTGGAAATGCACAGGGTTCCCCTGTCATCTTCCGGAATGAATACGGTTTCGACAGCATTATTATTGCCTACATCAAACAGCCACTTGCGGGTACCGTCGGTAGATACTTTCTGGGTAATAACCGATGGTGTTTGCAACGAGCAGCGTTCTGTCAGCGTGCTGCGAAAGTCCTTGGCCAGATCTGTCATCTGGTCGAAATCGGAGATGCCGCGCTGGTGCACCCAGCGCAGCAACTGTTTCGCGCGAAAAGGCTTGTTACCCCAGTCACCCACCTGCTTGACGAGCGAATCGGATTCGACACCCAGAAGATTGATGCGTTGATCGGTAGTAGTCATAACAGCCTTTTGCGGAAAATGAAGCACGTTTTCAGCGAGCCTGTTACTTCTTGAAGAAGTAAGCAATTTCGTTGGCTGCTGTGTCAGCGGCATCGGAGCCATGTACAGCGTTGGCGTCAATGCTGTCGGCGAAGTCGGCGCGGATGGTACCGGCATCGGCTTTCTTGGGATCTGTGGCGCCCATGAGTTCGCGGTTTTTGGCGATGGCGTTTTCACCTTCCAGAACCTGAATAAAAACAGGACCGGAAATCATGAATTTGACCAGATCGTTGAAAAAAGGACGCTCTTTGTGAACGGCATAAAAGCCTTCGGCTTCGGCCTGGCTCAGTTGCTGCATACGAGCTTCAACCACTTTGAGACCCGCTTTTTCGAAGCGGGAAATAATTTCGCCAATAACATTTTTGGCAACAGCATCGGGTTTGATGATAGAGAGCGTACGTTCAACAGCCATTTAATTACTCCAAATATTCAATGAAAACAGTTACTTCAACGAAGTTTTAACTAACTCGGCATTTTAACATGCAAAATTAGGGCGCTACACCTTAAAATAAGGGTTTTCGATAAAGACTCACCATTTTGCTGACCCTTTGGGCCTGACGGCCATAAACCCGCCAGCCCATCCACTGTTGATACTATGACTCAAACACCTGCCCCCGACGAATTGCCCAAAAGTTTTGAACCCAAGGAGCTTGAACGCACCTGGTACCAGGAATGGGAACGCATGGGCGTCTTTCGGGCCGGCCGCCACACGTCTACAGACGCACCGGAAAGTGGCGAACCCTACACCATTCAGTTCCCGCCCCCCAATGTCACAGGCACGCTGCATATGGGGCACGCCTTCAATCATACGATCATGGATGGTCTGATCCGCTACCACCGGATGCTGGGCAGCGACACCGTCCTGGTGCCAGGCACCGATCATGCGGGCATTGCCACGCAAATTGTCGTTGAGCGCCAGCTGGATGCCCAGAAAACCACCCGGCACGACCTGGGTCGGGAGGCCTTCGTAAAGCGCGTATGGGAATGGAAGGAACAGTCGGGCAATACGATCACCGCTCAGGTACGACGCCTGGGCGCTTCGGCAGACTGGCCGCGTGAATATTTCACCATGGACAGCCAGATGTCCCTGGGCGTGGTCGAAACCTTTGTCCGTCTGCACGAGCAAGGTCTGATCTACCGCGGCAAACGGCTGGTCAACTGGGATCCGGTACTGGGCACAGCAGTGTCTGACCTGGAAGTAGAAAGCCAGGAAGAAGATGGCTTTCTCTGGCATATCCGCTACCCCCTTACCGAACCGGTAAACGGGCTGGAATATCTGGTGGTGGCAACTACCCGTCCTGAAACCATGCTGGGCGATGTGGCTGTCATGGTTCACCCTGAAGACGAACGCTACAGCCACCTGGTGGGCAAGTCAGTACGTCTGCCCCTGTGCGATCGCAATATCCCAGTGATTGCCGACGATTATGTCGATCGAGAATTCGGTACAGGTGTGGTCAAGGTAACCCCCGCCCACGATTTTAACGACTATGCCGTTGGCCAGCGCCATCAGCTGGATATGATCAGTATTCTGACGCTGGACGCAAAAATCAGTGAAGACGCCCCCGCCCGCTTCCAGGGCCTGGACCGATTCGAGGCGCGCAAGCAAATTGTTGCAGAGCTTGAGGCCCAGGCGCTTCTGGAGAGCATCAAGCCGCACAAACTCATGGTGCCGCGCGGCGATCGGACCAAATCGGTCATTGAACCCATGCTGACAGACCAGTGGTTTGTCGCCATGAGCAAGCCGGCCCCTGAAGGCACGCACAACCCGGGCAAAAGCATTACCCAGGTTGCGCTGGACGTGGTGCGTGATGGTGAAGTGCGCTTTTTTCCGGATAACTGGAGCAACACCTATAACCAGTGGCTGGAAAACATCCAGGACTGGTGCATTTCCCGGCAATTATGGTGGGGTCACCAGATTCCGGCCTGGTACACAGAAGACGGCCAGATCTTTGTCGCCCGCAACGAGGAAGAAGCGCAGATCAAAGCCAAAAAAGCCGGCGTGACCGGACCGCTGCGCCGCGACGACGACGTGCTGGACACCTGGTTTTCCTCTGGTCTGGTCCCTTTTACGACCATGGGCTGGCCGGCCGAAACAGATGATTTCAAACGCTATATGCCGTCAAATGTGCTGGTCACCGGCTTTGACATCATCTTTTTCTGGGTGGCCCGGATGATCATGATGAGCATGCATCTGACCGGCCAGGTACCGTTCCGTCATGTCTATGTGCACGGGCTGATTCTGGACGCCTACGGCCAGAAAATGAGCAAATCCAAGGGCAACACGCTGGATCCTGTGGACCTGATCGATGGTGTTGATCTGGACACGCTGGTCGCCAAGCGCACGTCGGGCCTGATGAATCCAAAACAGGCAGGCAAGATCGAAAAGGACACCCGCAAGGCATTTCCGGACGGTATTGCACCTTACGGCGCTGACGCATTGCGCTTTACCATGGCCGCCTATGCCACGCTGGGCAGGAACATGAACTTTGACCTGAAGCGCTGCGAAGGCTACCGCAACTTCTGCAACAAGCTCTGGAATGCCAGCCGCTTTGTGCTCATGAACGTACCGGACGCCGAAGCAGTCAATCAGGACGACAACGAGCTTTCCTTTGCCGACCGCTGGATTACCAGTCGCCTGCAGCAAACCCTTGAAGATATACAGAAAGGGTTTCATGAATATCGCTTCGACATGATTGCAAATGCAATATACCGGTTCGTCTGGGACGAATACTGCGACTGGTATGTTGAACTGGCCAAGGTCCAGATCCAGCGCGGCAACCAGGCGCAGCAAAACGGCACGCGCCGCACCCTGATCCGGGTGCTGGAAGCCATTTTGCGCATGGCCCATCCCATCATTCCGTTTATCACAGAAGCGCTGTGGCAGAAAGTGGCGCTGGTGGCGGGCAAAAAACCAGCGGGCACCACAGCGAGCATCAGTGTTCAGCCATATCCGCTGGCCAACAGCGAGCTGATTGATGAAGCTGCCGAAGCACAGGTCGCCACGCTCAAGGCACAAGTGGAGGCCATCCGGGCGCTGCGCGGAGAGATGAGCCTGTCGCCGGCCCAGAAAGTACCCCTGTTCGCCGAAGGCGACGCCCAGATGCTCAACCGCAATGCCCCATACCTGATGGCGCTGGCCAAACTGAGCGAAGTACAGGTTGTTGACCTGCTGCCTGATCTGGGTGCGCCGGTTCAGATCCTGGACAACACCCGGTTGATGCTCAACGTGCAAATTGACAAGGAAGCTGAACTGGCCCGGCTGGCCAAAGAAGCTCAGCGTCTGGAAGGCGAAATTGCCAAAGCACAAGGCAAACTGTCCAACGAAGGCTTTGTCGCACGCGCACCGGGCCATGTCATTGAACAGGAAAAAGAGCGCCTGGCCCAATTTACCGAACGCCTTGAAGGCATTCGTGGGCAACAGGCCAGGCTGCAGTAAACATCTGGCTGATCCGTCCTTTGTTGGTTCGGGTCAGCCTGTTGCCTCCCGGCAATCCGCCACGGCGCATCTTACCGGCCAGGCCATTGAGTTTTCACGCCGGGCGCGGTGCTTTTGTCTACGGGCAGCGCACCACTGTTTCACCATCAATATATCGCCGAAACTGAGCAAGGCCTGAAACGGGCTCCCATCATTGCCACAGATCCCATAAAATATTCTCGTTACGTCACAATTGTCAGACAACCGACGTTTGTTTTTGGTATGGTAACTGTAACGAGCATCAACACAGCACACTACCCTTTCAACCAATTTGCCAGACAAGGAATTACACATGTCATTGAAAACGTTTACGCTGAATAACGGCCAGACCATCCCCTCACTGGGATTTGGCACATGGGAACTGGATAAGGAAGAAATCTGTGTGCCGGCAGTCACCCAGGCCCTGAAAACCGGTTATCGCGTCATTGATACGGCAGCCCGTTACATGAACGAAGCCTTTGTTGGAAAAGCGCTCGCCCAATCAGGACTGAAGCGCGAACACTACCATCTGACTACGAAAGTCTGGGTCACGGATTTCGGCTACGACCAGACCCTGCGCGCCTTTGACAAATCACTCAAAAAACTGGGGCTGGAGTACGTGGATCTGTATTTGTTGCATTGGCCGGTCGAAGGCTTCAGGGAAAGCTGGAAGGCGCTGGAGAAACTGCAGGACGAAGGCCTGACCAAAGCCATCGGCGTATGCAACTTTGAAATCGACCATCTGCAGGCGCTGGCGGCTAGTTCCAACAGCAAGCCGGTATTGAACCAGGTGGAAACGCATCCGCTGTTTCAGCAGCGTGCGCTGCTCAAGTATATGAACGAACAGGACATTCTGCTTGAGGCCTGGTCGCCACTTGGACGAGGCGACGCGACGCTGCTGACCAACCCCGTTCTTCAGGACATCGCCAAGTCCCACGGCAAGGATGTCGGCCAGGTCATTCTGCGCTGGCATTTGCAGCGCGGCTCACTGGCTATTCCACGCTCAAGCAAGCCAAGCCGTGTCGAGAGCAATTTCCAGATATACGATTTCGAATTAAGCGACGAACAGATGGCGGCCATTAACGCCCTGGACACCAACCAGCGCAGCGCCGGTGACCCCAAGGATCCGGAATGGATCGCCAAGCTCATGAGCATGCCCATTCCCGATTGATGCATATAAATAAACGTATAACTGAGCATATAATTAAGCATATATAAAAAATCGCTTTTACAAATGAAAGCGGCATCAGCAAGCGCCTCCCGAAGTGGCAGTCCTTTTCACCCAGTTGATCAGGGCGGCCATGTTTTATTGCCTGTGCCGATTGACAGCCAGCAAAGCCAGTGATGCCTTGTCGGGACTCCGTTATACCCGGCCCAGGACAGCGTGAACCAGGCAGGCGAACCACCTGCCTGTCACTGTCACTGTGCACGAAGTTGTCAACCTGCCGGCTAAAGCAGAGGCCGCCGATAGTAAAGATCACATAGTAAAGACCAGAGCGTCCACAGTACGCAGCAAGCTTACCGTCACCAGCCGATCCTGCGGTGTCCGAGTTTCAAAAACGGTTCATTAAACAGACACAGCATCACAATAAAGATAACTGCACTCAGACCGCCATGAACCTCGGGCTGGATGCCAGCAACCTGCACAAGCTGGCCAGAAAACCGGGACTCAGGTAAGCCCTCATTGATCGCTGCACTCGTCTAGCCCGCAGGCGACAAACGCTGCGTGGCGCCATCCAAGTCTTGTATGACCGACATAGACGCTGTAATTACAGTTGCCATGGGGAAACCCTTATTTCATTTGTGTTGTATTCATTACGCAATGCGTATATTATTTACGCAATAACGTAGCGCCCACGCAGCACCTACACCAATAACGGAGACAACATGCGCATTCGCACCTACCTGACATCCTGTTCGCTGGCCATTGTCGCCGGCAGTCTAGCCATGGCCCCGGCCCTGGCACAGTCATTCCCCGACAAACCCATCCGCTGGATCGTGCCCTATCCCGCTGGCGGCGGTTCCGATTTCCTGGCTCGCACCATCGGCCAGAGCCTGTCCGAAGATATCAAACAATCTATAGTCATCGACAACAAGCCGGGTGGCAACACCTCCATAGCGGCCAGCGACACGGCGCGCTCCGCTGCCGACGGTTACACCGTGCTGTCGGCCGACAACGGAACCATGGTCTTTAATTCGGCACTGTACAAAAAACTCTCCTATGATCCAGTCAAGGATCTGGCGCCAGTTACCCTGCTTGGACGGTTCCCCATGATCCTGGTGGTCAATCCGGCCAGCAATATCAAAAACCTGAAGGAGTTTGTCGAACACGTCAAAAGCAGCAACGGCAGCATCAACTACGGTTCAGCGGGTGCCGGCAGTCCGCATCATCTGGCCATGGAGCTGTTCCAGACAGAAGCCGGCCTGAAAATGACCCATGTGCCCTATCGCGGCGCGGCCCCCTCACTGACAGATCTTGCCGGCGGCCAGGTGCAGGCCATGATGGTTGATCTGGCGGCAGGTGCGGGCTTTCTGAAAGGCGAAAAAATACGTCCACTGGCCGTGGCAAGCGCCAAACGTTTGCCGCAATTGCCTGACGTGCCCACCTTTGCTGAATCCGGTTATCCCAATGTGGAAGCGGCGGCGCTGGTTGGGATGGTGGCGCCGGCAAAGACCCCTGCTTATATTATTGCCAGCCTGAATAAAAGCGTTGTTGCTGCCCTGAACAAGCCGGCGACACACAAAAAGCTGATCGAATTTGGCATCGAGCCAGTGGGCGACACGCCCGAGCAATACAGCAAGTTGCTTGAGGACGAACGCACTCGCTGGCACAAACTTATCAAAGACTTGAACATTACCCTGGACTGATCCGAGTTACATCATGAATACCCAATCCACTTCGCAGTCAGCGCAGGCGCAATGCCCTTATTCCGGTGCAAACACCAATGCCACCGGCTGCCCGGTGAGCGCCCGCGCTGCGCAGTTCGACCCCTTCGAAGACGCCTACCAACAGGACCCGCCGGAGTATGTGAAATGGTCACGCGAACAGGAGCCGGTATTTTTCAGTCCCAAACTGGGGTACTGGGTGGTGACTCGTTACGAGGATATCAAACAGATATTTCGTGACAACATCACCTTCAGTCCCTCTATTGCACTTGAAAAAATCACACCCACTGGCCCCGAAGCCAACGCCGTGCTGGAGTCCTACAATTACGGCATGAGCCGCACCCTGGTCAATGAAGACGAGCCGGCGCATATGCCACGGCGACGCCTGCTGATGGAGCCATTCACCGTCGACGCATTAAAGCATCACGAACCCATGGTGCGCCAGCTCACCCGCCAATACGTCGACCGCTTTATCAACGATGGCAAAGCAGACCTGGTCGAACAGATGCTGTGGGAAGTGCCGTTGACCGTCGCCCTGCATTTTCTCGGTGTTCCTGAAGAAGACATGGATACCCTGCGCAAGTATTCCATCGCGCATACCGTCAATACCTGGGGCCGCCCGAAGCCGGAAGAACAAGTTGCCGTCGCCCATGCCGTGGGCAACTTCTGGCAACTGGCCGGCACGATTCTGGAGAAGATGCGCAAAAATCCCGAGCAGCCCGGCTGGATGCAATACGGCATTCGCATGCAGCACTTGCATCCGGAGGTGGTGCCTGACTCCTACCTGCATTCCATGATGATGGCTGGCATTGTTGCTGCGCATGAGACCACAGCCAACGCCTCTGCCAATGCCATCAAACTGCTGCTATCGCACCCCCATGTCTGGCAGGAAATCTGTGAGGATCCAAACCTGATTCCGAACGCGGTGGAAGAATGCCTGCGTCATAATGGGTCTGTAGCGGCATGGCGAAGACTCGCGACACGCGATGTGCAGATCGGTGGTATCCAGATTGCGGCAGGCTCAAAGCTGCTGATTGTCAGTTCGTCGGCCAATCATGACGAACGTCATTTTACCGACGCTGATCTGCTCGACATCCGGCGTGAGAATGCCAGCGACCAGCTCACATTCGGCTATGGCTCGCATCAATGCATGGGCAAGAATCTGGCGCGAATGGAAATGCAGATTTTTCTTGAAGAGCTCACCCTGCGCCTGCCCCATTTGAAATTGTCGGAACAGACATTTACCTATGTACCCAACACCTCATTCCGGGGGCCGGAACATTTATTGGTGCACTGGGACCCTGCAGCCAATCCGGAACGCCATAACCCCGCTATTTTGGGCAGACAGCATCCGATACGGCTTGGCGAACCTTCCACCCATTCGCTATCCCGCCAGGTTGTGGTTCAGGAAACCGAGATGCTGACCGACGATATCATGCGAATCCGCCTGGCTGCGGCCGACGGCCAGACCCTGCCGCGCTGGACGCCAGGATCCCACATTGACCTGGTGTGCGGCGACCTGGGTATCTCGCGACAATATTCTCTTTGCGGCGACCCGGCCAATCCACAAGTTCTGGATATTGCCGTATTGCGCGAAGACGCCGGTCGCGGCGGCTCGGCATGGGTGCATCAACATGTCCGTTGCGGCATCCCCTTGCATATCCGTGGTCCGCGCAATCACTTTCATTTCGATGCACAAGCCAAAAAGGCCATCTTCATTGCCGGCGGAATCGGCATTACCCCCATCAGCGCCATGGCGCGGGCGGCCAAAAAACGCGGAATTGATTACCAGATCCACTATTGCGGTCGCAGCCGCAAGAGCATGGCATTGCTCGCTTGCCTGCAGGAGCATGGCGACCGGCTCCATGTCTATGCCGCCGATGAAGCGCGGCGCGCAGATTTTGCCAGCCTGTTGGCCACATCCGACGCCGACACGCAGATCTATGCCTGTGGGCCGCAACGCCTGACCGACTGCCTGCAGAAAATCTGCGAAAGCTGGCCAGACGACGCATTGCATATCGAACATTTTCATTCAACACTGGGCAAACTGGACCCGACCAAGGAGCACTCCTTCGAAGCTGAACTGAAGCAATCGGGCATTACCGTTACCGTTGCTGCAGACCAGACGCTGCTGGAGGCCTTGCGTGGCGCCAATATCGACATCCAGAGCGATTGCGAGGAAGGCCTGTGCGGATCCTGTGAAGTGAGTGTACTGGGCGGCCTGCCTGATCACAGGGATGTGGTGCTCACGCGCAGCGAACGTGCGGCAGGCAAAAAAATGATGAGTTGCTGCTCGCGAGCCAAAGACAAACGCATCGTCCTGGATCTATGACAATCCTCATATGAAAGGCCGGATCATGAATACTTGCCGCCATTGTGCTTGCCGCCCTTGCCGTCTAGTCCCGGGCGAAAATGCCTGCCTGGCCGATCATGTTCTTTTATCGTCCTCTATAATACGGCCCATGTCTACTTCCGGTCTATGTATCAAATGAACGCCCTGAGCGCCCCTGACAATATCACTGCCGCAACCCCCGCGCGCAGCCGTGAAAGACGACAAAGTGTACAGGCAGCTGACACCGTGGTAGCGGTGCTCAAAGGGCTGGCCAGCCTGGGTGGGGGCGCCAGCCTTACCGCCCTGGCAACGCATCTGGACGAAAACCCTGCCAAAGTCCATCGCTATCTGGTGAGCCTTATTGATGGTGGGCTGGTGACACAGAACGCCAATACGCAACAGTACACACTTGGTCTGGAATCCATGTTGATCGGCCTTGCCGCCATGCGACAGGCTGATCCCATCAGAATAGCGGAGCCAGCCCTGATACATCTGCGCGAGCAGCTGGGCATTACCAGCTTTATTGCGGTCATGGGCAACAAAGGCCCGACCATCGTACGGATGGAAGAACCCAGCCTGCCGGTCACGGTGAACGTAAGGGTGGGCTCGGTACTGTCCTTTCTCTGGTCAGCTACCGGCAGAGTCTTTCTCGGGCTGCACAACGAACCTGCCGTACGGGCACTGGCCAGGCAGGAATTTGACACCCTGGACGAAACGCAGAACCCACCGGCGCCATTTGATGTCCTGGTTGCACAATTACATGATGAAATAAGCAGATTTCACTGTGTTTGTGTCAGAGACACCAACCTGAAAGGCATTAGTGCCGTTGCAGCGCCGGTATTTAACTATGCCGGGCAACTGACTGCAGTGCTGACCGCATTGGGCGCCAGCGGCGGCTTTGATACGTCGCTGAGTGGACCCATTGCCGTATCCGTTCGTCAACAAGCGCAACGCATCAGCCAGCAACTGGGCTACAGCATAGCCTGATCAGCACGCCCTAATAACACTGGAATGAACAATCCGGCAGCCTGGCTAATAACGCAGCGTTGCTGTCGGCTACAAGGGGCCAAGATTGTGATGCACTCACCAAAGACAAGGAACCATGTACACGCTTTGCCCAACTGCGTGATCCTACATGCTTTTTTTCTTATGGAGACGGTCCCGTTTACGCAGCGCGGTGGGAATCGCCTGCCTGGCCCACATCGGCAACGATTTGCTTACATATTTGAGCCGGTCTGCCTCGCGGATGAGTAGAGTGCGGCGCCCTCTTTTGCGCTTGTTCTCAAACACCCAGGCCCGGTCTGCAATCTGCAGCGCAAACCCCAGGTTATCCATGCTGCGCCCGTAACGCCGCGCTATCGCATCCAGCGGAACGGCATGACCGCCATCGGCAACGCGTGATTTGACCCGCGCAATAAGCAGCCCCACGTCATCCACGCCAACAAAAGCCAGGATGACCTGATAGCCTGCGAGGCGGGCGCGACGCATCAGGTCCAGCTCAGAATTGCCGCTAAGCGTGGTTTCTATTGCAAAGCTGCGCCCACTGGCAAGCAGCTTATCTCGCGCAAGCAAAGCCAGCCTGCCGGCGCGCATTTGCACCTGTGCGCTATTGCGATTTTCGATATCAAGCTGTTCGGCAATATCGTCCGAATTGACAACCGGCAGATGGCCCGTCAGATGCAAACGCGTAAGCGTTGTTTTGCCTGCCCCATTGGGGCCGGCTACGACCCAGAGTTTCGGTACACTCATGCCGCTGCAGTATCGCCGACCGTTTGTTCGACTCCATCGACAAAACGCACGAGCTGGCGTCGCCCGTCGGGAAATTCCTTGATGATCAGGCCTGGAGGCGTACCATCTTCGCGATAATAAACCGGGCGGCCGGCCTGCAGGTGCGCGCGCGCAGCTGCGCCATTGTCGCGCACGATCCTGACATCAAACATTCTCCAGAACACCTTTTCTTCCACATCGGTCATGGCTTCCAGATTTTCCAGCTTCATTTCCATACTTAACCTCACCGCACAGTGGTGTGTCGCCTTTACGTTTGTATTACCACAAAGGCATACTCCATCACACTGTACGAAAGCATCGCCCAATATCCACGAGGTGGATCTCATTTCCCACCCTATCGACTGATTATATGCAATCTGCAGAAAATAACAGGCATTTCACCCCAGGGCGCGCTATCCCATCATTTTACAACCACCACCCTGCAAATGAAAAATGGCCCCGGGGGAAAAACCGGAGCCATTCTGACGCTCATTTTTCTACAACGATATTGGCTTGCGCACGCAGGCGAAACAATGCCCAATCCGGAATGCGTTCAACCGTAGCAAATACATTCCGTATCGTACATCACGCAACTTCCTGCAACGCATCCAGCGGCTCCAGCGCGCCCTCAAATGCCCGCGTCGCAATGTATTCAGGACGCGGCGCCAGCCCATATTTTGGTGCATTAAGCGTATTCTCAACGCTGTTATACACCATGAATACGTTGGCACGTGGCCATGGCGAAATGTTGCCGTTAGAACCGTGCATGGTATTGCAATCGAAAAACACCACCGAGCCGGCTTTGCCGGTAACGGCTTTGATGCCGCCCTGCTCTGCGAGCAACTCCAGACTCAATGGATCAGGCACGCCATATTCCTGAGCCTTCAACGATTTTTTGTAGTTCTCGTCGGGTGTGATTCCCCGGCACGAAATGAACTGTCGATGAGAACCTGGCACAACCATAAGCGGACCGTTGCATTCATTGTTGTCTGTCAGCAATACCGAGCAACTCAACGCGCGCATATGAGGCATTCCATCTTCCGTATGCCATGTTTCAAAGTCGGAATGCCAGTAAAACTCCTTACCCTTGAAACCAGGCTTAAGATTGGCTCGCGACTGATGCAGGTACACTTCCGAACCCAATATCTGACGTGCAACATGAATCAGACGAGGATCGCGTGAAAGCCGATCCATTACCTTGTTCAACGCATGCACCTTGAAGATGGAACGAACAGCTTTGCTGCCGGGTTCGGTAATCGCTTCGTCGCTCGCGGCAATCTTGCTGTTGTTGGTCATCGCTAGCACTTCGTCCATCAACACCTTGACTTCCTGCTCACTGAACAGGCTGTCCAACACCAAAAATCCGTCCCGTTCGTAGGCAGCCATCTGCTCGGCAGACAACGCATCGGCGTAATTGCCGTCACCATACACCACGGGTTCCTGTCTGGCGATAATTGCGGCTGTGCCGCTGGTACGTGATTCATAAATGTCGGTTACGACCATCTTGTACTCCTTATCTGTTTACAGTTCAGGCGGTTTCCTCGGTCATAGCCGGATAAACACCGTCTTCGTCATGTACTTCAAGACCGGTTACCGGGGGATTAAAGACGCAGATTACACGTAGCGGCACTTTCCCACCGCGCAGCCAATGCTCATCATTCTCATTCAGGGCATAAACCACGCCCGGGCCCAGTGCGTATTTCTTGCCATCGGCAATGGTTTCGATCTCGCCGTCCCCTTCCACGCACCACACTGCTTCCAGGTGATTCTGGTAGTGAATATGGGTTTCCGTACCGGGAAATATCACAGTTTCATGAAAAGAAAATCCCATGCCATCCTTGGCCAGCAACACACGGCGACTGAGCCAGGTGTCGGTTTTAACTTCGAGATCGGTACCAATAACATCTTTCACATTTCTAACTATCATATTTCTTACGCTCCGAATTTGAGAACTTTGGATTTCTTGCCTTCCTGCTTGAGCACTTCAGCGACGCTGCGTTCAATCAACTCCAGGCCCTGCGTCAAGTGCGCATCCTCGATGGTAAGCGCCGGCAAAATTTTCAGGACCTCGTCCTGGGCGCCCGAGGTTTCAATGACCAGCCCGTGTGCAAAAGCCTGCTGGGCAATTTTATTTGCCAGCTCGGGCCTATCATCGCAGACCAGTCCCTGAATCAGGCCACGGCCACGCACACTGAAGCCGGCTTCAGGAAAGCTGTGCACGATGTTCTCAAGCCAGTCGCGCACAATGCTTTCCTTGCGGCGCGTTTCGTTCTGGAAACGGTCGTCGCTCCAGTAGCTGTCCAGCGCCTGGGCCGCTGTAACAAAAGCCAGGTTATTGCCGCGGAACGTACCGCTGTGCTGGCCAGGCTTCCAGATGTCCAGTTCAGGCTTCATCAACACAAGTGACATTGGCAGACCAAAGCCGGACAGCGACTTGGATAGCGTGATAATGTCGGGCTTGATGCCGGCCGCTTCAAAGCTGAAAAAGCTGCCGGTACGACCACAACCGACCTGGATATCATCCACGATCAGCAGCATGTCGAACTTGCGGCACAGTTTTTCCAGTTCACGAATCCAGCGCCAACTGGCCACATTCACACCGCCCTCTCCCTGAACCGTCTCGACAATGACAGCAGCCGGCAAGTCCAGACCGCTGCTGGGATCTTCCAGCATGCGTTCGAAATAGGCAATGGTGTCCACGTCGGGTCCGATATACCCGTCAAAGGGCATAAAGGCGGTGTTATGCAGCGAGACGCCGGCCGCATTCCGGAATTTTTCATTGGCAGTCACAGCCAGCGAACCGCCGCTCACACCATGAAAACCATGAGTAAATGAAACGACGTTGGAACGACCTTTGACCTGGCGCGCCAATTTGAGTGCCGCTTCTACGGCATTGGTGCCGGTTGGACCGGTAAACTGCAACGTGTAATTCATTTTGCGCGGAATCAACAACACACGTTCAAAAGTTTCCATGAAATATTTTTTTGCCGATGTGGCCATATCCAGACCATGCACCACGCCGTCAGTATTCAAATATTCAATCAGCTTCTTCTTGAGAATCGGATTGTTATGCCCATAATTCAAGGTACCTGCGCCACTGAAAAAATCGATGTATTCCTTGCCTGATTCATCAGTCAGTACAGAGCCCTTGGCCTGACTGAATATGACGGGGAATGAACGTACGTAGCCACGTACTTCAGACTCCATGCGGTCGAAAATTTCTAAATCCATGATTTTTCCTATTTATTTAAATATTAAAAGACAATGCCTGTTACAGGCATTCGGACGCCGGGCACGCCCTGGTGAACTCAGCCCGGCGTTGGCCTGAGCGGCCCAATCTTCAAAAGACGTTCATCGTCATGCGCTTGAGGCCCGAATAATTCTGGTTCAAATAGCGGGCTTTCTGCGATGCCGGTGCTCATGTTGCGAGCGACGGCCGCGAACATACGACGAGAAGCGGCGTTGTCCGGACCCACCGTAGTTTCCAGGTACCGGATATGCGCCAGGTTCGGCCGCTCCAGCAGACTTTGCAGCATTCGCTGACCCAGTCCATGACCGCGCCCACGCTCGTGGACGGCGACCTGCCAAATAAACAATACGTCGGCCTTATCAGGAGGCTGATAGGCTGAGACAAATCCATCGATTTGCTCATTGGCCTGCGCGACCACGCAGGTCTTGTCAAAATGCTCACACAGCAGCAGATAGCTGTATACCGAATTTAAATCCAATGGCGGGCACTGGGAAACCAATTGCCAGATGTCATAACCATCGGCTCTGGCAGGTGTTCTCAGCAGGTGCAGGTTCTTCTGCGCCGCCCCTGCCGCATGGGATTGTTGCGAATGCGTTTGAGATGTGGTGAGTGCCGTGTCAATCAAATTAAAATTCCGGATTCTGGGTGCGAGGCATCAGCCACTGGAACATCCAGGATGGGTGATGCCGGTTCATTGGAAATCTCATGCGCCACAACGCTGTGTGCCTCCATGAGCATGACAATTTTTTCAAGCGACGTCGTAATGTCGGCCTGTTCTGTCTCTGGTAAATCCTTCAGCGCATCTGTCAGCTTGGTCTGAATGGGCGATGGCGTTGCCCTGACCAATTCAATGCCGGCCTCGGTCGCAGTTATAAACACAATACGGCGATCTTCCCTGCCACGCTCGCGACGAATCCAGCCCTTGTCTTCCAGACGGTCAAGAATACCGACGACGGTGCTGGGACTGACGTGTATTTTGCGGCTGATGGAGGTAGCCGTAATGGGCCCGTTCTCAACAATGGCGCCCAGGCAGATCAACTGCGGCGCTGTCACGTTGCTGTAGGCGGCAAGTTGCCGTGAGTGCACGGCGATAGCCCGGGTTATGCGGCGCAGCGCGCTAAGGATACGAATGTCATATTGAGTTTGCATATTAATTGTTTTACTCATAATTAATTGTATAGAGAAATCGCTTCCCTTTAAAATCATTTCAGCACTAATCATATGCGATCGAATGATTGCTGTCAAACCGGTTGATACCCTAATGATCAGGTAGAAAAAGTGTAGAGGAGAAACAAAGTCTGTCTGACGAAAATGAAGGGGGCTGCTTATTATTATCTTTCATCTTCTGTTAACTGACGATAAAAAACCGTCTATTTTTAACAATGAGTTACTTTTATATTTAAAAAAATAAGAAATATTCCTTATGGAAAACTTCTATTCCACATGCGACTGCGTATGGGCTGCGCCCTAACTGTTCGGTCGTGTTTCACCACTTAGTCCAATCACAGCTTTATTTTGACAAATATTTATTGACCGGTTAATATTTGCCTATGCAATTAATTGTCCCTTTACCCTTCAATTGACTGCATCGCCCTTCCGGGTTTGTTTGTCTCCCGGCAGGGCGTCATTTTTTGTGCCGTGCGCTTCAGTGCATGAAAATCATGCAAATATTTAAAGCGTCATCGCGGGATTTTGTTAATGAACAGTGTCGAAAAGATCAATCTGATAGGTCTGTACCAAAGAAGTGAATTCAGGGTTGGATGGCCGAACATTGTTCATAAATCCAACGCCAGTGGATTATTGAAAACCATATTTGTTGAGTGAGAATTGCTTGCCTCTCAGGCTGATTGACTGCTCCGTTATTGAAAAGGAGTAAGTCGGTCTAGTTGTTGTTTGATTGGTATTTGATTTTTGTAGAAAGTCGATGCACAAGATATTCGACTCCCATTCCCCCATTCCAGGTCCTGAATCATCATGCAAAAATTTGTCGCCATATCTGCCATTCTCATCGCTCTCTCCGGCTGTGGCGTGTACCAAGGCCACTACACTGGTGCCCCTCCCATGCCAGCCGACGCACCTCCGCCAACTTCACTGCCGTCACAATAAATCGTCGTCAGTGAAGTTGGACGCTCATCCAATCAGCAATAATGCTACTGCCAGTAGATGTACGAAAAGGATCTATTCCGGGGTTACCTTTGCGTCAAGCATTGCTTGTTGCCCCTTTTTTGATTCGGTTTTAGTTCTTTCTTCCAACTGTTGCGTATTTCCTTCCCACGCATCTAATGTCAGAGCGGACAACTTCTTTTGCGCCGCTAGAGCAGTCGCGCAATAACTGCTTCGCGTCAACCACGCGAGCGCAACATCGATTAATCAAAGACGGAGCACCTTCACGAAAAAAACTGTTTTATTTTCGGCAGTCTAACCAGAAACGTCGCGCGGGCCAATCCACGCAACGCATTTGCCAATTTGTTGCCGCGCTTCAATTGCTGCGTGAACGCTTGGTATCTCTTCGAAAGTCGTGCAGGCGGCAATATCAATAAATAATTGACTATCCAAAATTGCAGAAAATATCGCATCTGCGCGACGCTGGACTGTTGCGTGGCCTACCATATAATCTGCCAAACGCGGACGGGTAAGAAATAGCGATCCTTGCTCTCCGAGCTCATAGGGGTCAAGATCGTTAACGGAGCCTGAAACATTCCCGTAATTGATGACAAGACCGCGCGTGCGTGTGGCTCGCATGCTGTCGCGTAGAGTCGTTTTTCCTAACGAATCGAAAACGACGTGAACCCCACTACCCAACGTGAGTTCCCGAACCCGGTCAGCGAATAGCCCGCCCTCGTAGGGAAGTACAACGTCGGCTCCGCGCTGAGTGGCTGTCACCCTTTTCTCTTCGCTACTCGCTGTAGCGTACACCGTTGCGCCGGCGAGCTTGGCCATTTGGATGAGGATCTGGCCGATGCTACCGGATGCCGCATGGACCAGACAATCCATCCCCTGCTTTAATTCGGCAACATCGTTCACCAAATAGTGAGCGGTACATCCTTGGAACATCGCAGCGGCTGCGACATCGAAACCTATCTCGTCGGGAATTACAGCGATGAGCGAGGCGGGAACGCAAGCATATTCAGCAAAACTGCCCCAGGAGATACACCATGCCACGCGCTGCCCTACATGCAAGAAATCTACACCTTCGCCCAACGCAACGATAGTGCCTGCTCCTTCCATTCCAAGAGTACACGGTGCTCGTACTGCATAAGTGTCGGAATTTTCGTACTTACCTTGCCGGGTGTGAATGTCCATGAAATTGATGCCGGCGCATGCTATTGCAACCAGAACCTCTCCCTCGCGTGGCTGGGGAACGGGTACATCATTTTCGTACTGGACGACTTCTGGGCCTCCGTATCGGTTTATCGTTATGGCTCGCATATGACTTCACTTCCTGTTGACGTGGGTGTTCCGGCGCGACTGGCGGTATGACCAATCCAAGAGCAATTATGAACGCAATGAGGTTCATGCAGACGCAATATTTAGTTCACGATTGTCATAGACTCATCTAAATTCAATCTATTCGCTCAATTGCCGGATAAGAAAACGTACCTTCTAGATGTGGTCGTTGCGGCTGGTATAGGCGCAAGGTCAGATAGAAATTTTCTCCTGGCGGCGCCGGCAACCAGTTTTTTCCTAACCCGGGGTTATCTGCCTGAATGGCAATACTCAAACCGCCATCTGCATCGCGACGCAAACCTTGTGTCCGGTCACCAATGGAATATCGATTGATCGGATTGGCAACAAGCAGGCAGTCGCTGCGGCGATACAAGGTGATCGACCAAAAAGCATCGACTTTCGGTCCTTCCCCGGGCGCAAAGCGCAAGACATAGCGTCGTTCTCCTGTCAGCGCCTCGTCTCTTGCATCGACTTCAGCCATGATATACATCGCCTCGTCAATTCCCAGCGTACCAATCCAATTGCGTGCTACTCTTGCCCGCGTCACAATGTCGTCCTTGAACCCGGTGCGTATATTGATAGCAGTCGTCCATCCGTCACCCAGCGCTGATGAATTGGCCACTTCGCGCAAATTGGTGTAAACCTCGTCCAGTGCTGTATGAATGTCGCATGTGGCCGGCGGCCATCCCGGCAACGGCGCCGCAGGAGGATTACGTCTGAGCATCATATCCAGCACGCGCAAGTATTCGCTCGCATCCGGTATGCCCGTATCCCGATTATCGATAAGACAATCAACGGTAGACAGCGCCGGTGCACCGTCGGGCCGGTAGATAGCAAAGCGATCTTGCAGAGCATGCACCTTCGCAAGATCTGTAGAATCTGCATCCACCAGGATACGTCCAATGATCCATACATCTTCACTGGGCGCACTAATGACATGCATCCCCGCAGGGATTTCCCCGTCCCAGCCAGGCCCGTGGACGAACAGCCGTTGCGCCTTACCTCCAGTCGTTCGCCGCCCCGCATAGGCCCACGGATTCGTCCAGGCATCAAGGAACCCCAACACCCAATAGCGAGAACCGAAGGCCGGCACGTCGATTATCAATGGGCCTGCAGACAAATCAAGCCAGGCATTCGAAAACAATGTGTCGTTATTGGGTGTGACAACTTCCTTATCGTCAGGGTTTCGCAAGCGGCGTGTATGCGTAAATTGATTCACCCAGCGCATGCTTGAGTCGGGAGCATCTCCAGCAAAACCCTGTACGGAATGACGTCGCGGGGTTGTTGCCGCTCGCATACGTGCCATCTCAAATAGCGGCAATGTGGTCATGACGGCAGAACAAGTGTCTGGTTGTGCCGCAGACATTGGGGAGCGGGTCAATAAAACGGCATCCAGCGCGATTGCACCTTGGCCTTCAGGCATCACCATAATTGGATTTATTTCCAATGAAACGAGGCTATTGCCAGCCGAAAGTGCGAATTGCGAGATGCGCACGATGGCATCAATAAGGGCGTTGACGTCCGCGCTTGATAAACCTCGAGCACCGGTTAACAGGGGAGCTATTTTCAATTCGCTGATCATCTCCTGAGCCTGCTCACGATTGACAGGCGCGAGCCTGAGTGCAATATCGCCCATCAATTCGACATTGATGCCACCCGATCCCAACATGACAACAGCCCCCAGCGAGGGGTCTTGACGCACGCCAAGAATGCATTCGATACCCCCCCTGATCATTGGTGCAATAAGCACGCCGTCTAACTCAGCAGTTGGTTCTGCACTGCCCACCGCTGCCACTATACTGTCATAAGCGTTACCGGCTTCGTTTTCATCCCGTATATTCAAGACAACACCACCTGCATCGCTCTTGTGGATAATGTCGGCGGACAATACCTTCATGACCACGGGAAAACCCAGATCACGGGCGCAGGCAGTTGCATCATCGCGAGATCGGGCTTGACGCAACGGGACGGTAGAAAAGCCAAAACTGGCCAATAGATCCATCGCCTCGGCCTCATTGTAGACCTCGCGATGCAGGCGAACGGTCTCGCCCTTTGGTTGGTCCGGTGTTAAAGGCCGTTCATTGTGGGCTGCAAAAAAGTTCATGGCGGCCAGAACGCGAATGGCTCTTGCCGGATCCGCAAAACACAGACAACCCAACGCCTCGAGCATCTGCTGTTGTTCAGCATCGATAAGCGCACTGAAGATTATCACTCGGTCTGGGAAATCGCATCGCAAATCCTGGGCCAGCTGGCGCTGAAGTCGCTGCATGATCGGGGTGCTACCATAGGCAGCAAGGAATATAAGAAGGTTGCCATAATCTGCTTCCCCCAGCATGGCTCGGGCAGCCAGTTCGATCAGTTCCGGTTCGGTGGTTACCTGACCGGTCAAATCAACAGGATTGTCGGTAACCGCCAGAGGTATGTGACTCCGAATCAACGCTTGAACTGCAGGTGATAAAGGTGCTAGGTCAATTGATGCGTCAGCCGCGTCATCTGCCATCATGGCGCCCACGCCGCCGGATACCGTAAGCAAACCCAGGCGGCTGTTGACTGGGGTTCCAGCCACGGCGAGGCCTTGGGCAATATCAAAAAATTCCTCGATCGAGCGGGCTCGCCAGACGCCACATTGACGGAACATGGCATCATAGACAGCATCGTCGCCTGCCAAGGCTGCGGTGTGCGACGCTGCTGCCTGCGCTCCCTGTCTGGTGCGTCCCACCTTGACAAGTACCACCGGCTTTCCTGCAGCGCGAGCCAGCTCCAGGGCTTGTCGTAACTTGACTCCGTTGCGGCAACCTTCAAGATAGGCCATGATGATTTTAGTATCTGGATCACATGCCATCCAGGCTATGCAGTCCGCAATATCAATATCCGACTCATTTCCCGTCGTTATCCACTTCGACAGGCCAACACCGCGCCGCTGTGCCATGGCATATGCATAGGCACCGAAGGCCCCACTCTGGCTCACGATGCCAATGGGGCCTGGGTTGGCCAGGCCGACATTCAATACTGGGGAAAAGGTGGCATACACAGAGCGGGCAATGTTCATGAACCCCAGACAATTAGGACCAAGTATCCGAATGCCGGCAGCCCGGGCTCTGCTCGAAAACCGATCCTGCGCCAGGCTACCTGCTTGTCCGGCTTCTGCGAACCCCGCGGAAAACATGACAATATTTTTGACCCCACTGGCAATCGCATCGTCCAGCGCCGCCTCGGCGCTGCTTGCCGGAATGGCAAAAATGGCCAGATCTATTGGGTGATTAACCGCAAGCAGCGAAGCAAAGGCAGGACATCCGTGAATCTGTCGGCCGCTGGGATTGATGGCGTATAGCGCACCGTCATAACCGTGTTCGACAAGATAACGTACAGGAACGGTACCGATCTTATCCGGGTTGGAGGATGCACCAACGACAGCAATGGAACATGGAGATAAAAAAGAGTCGAGATTGGCTTGAATCATGGTTTGTCTGCGTGTTCGCGTGATATGTCTCTGCGGAATGCACAACAGGTTCAACTTTTTAAACCCATAGAGACGACCGAGCCATGATAGCGAGCTGCCTTTTATAAGACAAACTGTAATTTATGATAGTTTTATAATAATAAATTATTAATTGGTATTGAGCTTTTGATCTACAAAACTGGCGAAAGCCAGGCATTGTATGTTCATCTTGCACAAGGGGTAAGGTCAATCACGCCGATGGTGTATTCAGGGTGAAATCAAGAAAGCTCTCCACCGCCGGAGACAATGATGACCGGTGCCTAGCGAAGACTGCGATACGCCAAGTGACAGTAGGTTGTGATAACGGACGAAACGTCAAGCCAAATCCCTCTGCCAGATCTCGGGCCATCGATGGACAGATCACGTAGCCATGGCGAACCCGCAACATGGAAAGCGCAGTATTGACGCGATGCACGGAAATAATTCTGGGAGGATGGTGTCGTTGTGGTACGTTGCTCAATACGTTTACGGTGAGGTTAGGCATATAGTTGATGAGTGGCCTGTTGCTCAGTTCCTTCCAGCATACCGATTTGTTTGCCGCTAACGGATCATCCCGTCGTAAGGCTACCCATAGCGGATCGGCCCTGACCATATGAGCTTGTATAGCCTCGTCAACCGGCACGCCTTCCGGCCCAAATCCGATGTCTGCACTGCCGCTATGCAGACGAGACAATACCTGTTCGATGGGCACATCTTCAAATCGGACGTCAATACCCGGATTCTGTTTCTCATAGCGAGCGATGAGCTCAGGAAGCAACGTACAGGATAAAGGCTCCGGCGCGGCAACGCGTACCACGCCCCTGCGCAACTCCTTGAGGTTAGTAACACTCTCCAGGGCCTCTTCCAAATTACCAAGCAGTCGACGCACCAGGGGTTCAAATGCGACACCTACTGGCGATGCGCTAACATTGCGCGTATCACGATCCAGCAGACGTACGCCCAATCGGCTTTCCAGCTCCTTGACCAGACCGCTGAGTGCCGCCTGCGACAAATGCATTGTACTGGCGGCCTCTGAAAAACTGCCGGATTCAAGAACGGCAAGGAATGCACGCAACTGACGGAGCGTGATTTCCGGCGTAGAGGCGCGTCGCTTCGGTTCGGAATCATACATGGATTTATAACCCAGGCCTTTAAATTGAAAAGAAAATCAAGCTTGTCCGTATAGAGCCGGCGACCTATTATATCAGCAGGTCTGCGCCTGCCCTGCTTGTCAGGCGACCCGCCAGCGGTACAACGATTCAAATAACCAGGAGACAATAATGGGAATAAATCGACGCATGTTGTTGGGAACGGCTGTTGCGGGTATCTGCAGCGGCCTCGCTCCACGGGCATTTTCCCGGGAAGACTGGCCGTCACGTCCGGTTAAAATTGTCTCACCCTATGGAGTTGGTGGCCCTAATGATCTGTCCGCGCGAATGATTGGCGACTATCTTGCACGGCATCTGGGACAGGCTTTTATTGTCGAGAACAAAACCGGGGCCGGAACGCGGGTTGGCAATAGCTTCGTCGCACATGCACCGAATGACGGATACACCATTTTGTATGCTGCGGCGCCCTACGCAACGCTGGAAGCACTGTATGGACCGCTGCAATATGATCCGCGCAAGGATCTGCAACCTGTCGCCATGACCGCAGTAGCACCACTTTTTTTGGTTGTCAATGCAAAAACATCGATAGGTTCTGTCAAGGATTTGATCAGCTACGGAAAAGCGCAATCCAAGGGTTTGACTTTTGGTTCTCCAGGCTATGGCTCGTTACCTCACCTGGCCAGCGAACTACTCTTTCGCAATGCAAAAGTAAAGGGACTTACCGTTCAATATCGCGGCGATGTTGCTGCTTATACCGATTTACTAGCCGGGGGACGAATTGACGCGACGCTGACCGCAATCACGGCCGCACTTCCGCACATCCGCAGCGGAAGCTTGCGTGTGCTTGGCGTAGCCTCTACCACGCCTAGTGCAATTTATCCCGCAGCGGCCCCGCTGAGTGAACAGGGGTTATCGGATGTCGTTGCATCCGGCTGGTATGGATTCATGGCCCCGGCTGCTGTACCTGCAGATATTGTGAAACGACTGGATGAGCAGATCAATCGGGCGTTGTCTGATCCAGACATACAGCAAAAGCTGTCAGCACTGGGGCTGGAACCCCGGCAAAGTACCGCCGCCCAGTTCGGCGAATTCATTGATGCCGAAACGCGAAAATGGACTCAGGTAATCAAAGCGGCTGGCATAAAGGGAACGTGAATTTTTTCCCGGCAGAAATCGAGTACTTGATTGAGTATTAATTTATAACTCAACAAAGTATTGCCGTTTGTTATATCGATCGGGGTCCTTGTATGTACACACAGCCTATTGAAAGTCAAATACATCAACGGTGTCGCTATCGCCGAAACTGGGCTGGCCCTTTTCCCGTCCATCGTTTCAAGGCTTTTCGAAATGCAGCCGCATCATTGAACCCCAGCATTTCCGTCTTTTTTTAAATTTACGGATTTGGGCACAGTATGATCACTGCCCTATTTTCAAACCCCGTTGCTTTACCAGATTCGTCCATTTATCGCGGTCGGTCTGTACAAACTTGAGCAAGCCCTCTGGAGATCCCGGCGCAATTTTCATTCCAGCGGCGGTTACAGCTTCTCCAAACTTCTGGGTCTTAACGATATCAGCAAGATATCCGTTAAGCCGTTCGATCCGTTGCGGTGACACGCCCTTTGTGGTTGCCAGGGCAAACCACTGGCTCGCGTCGTACCCGTCAATGCCCGCCTCGGCCACTGTCGGCACGTTCTTTAACGATGGCAAACGGTAAGTTGTGGTCACCGCATAGGCTTGCAACGCGCCCGACGAGATATGAGGTAGTACCGGTGTGGGGCCAAGTATCGCAAGCGGCACCTGTGCACCAACAACATCGGATACTGCTTGTCCGCCTCCTTTATAGGGTACCTGCACCATTTGCGTGCCGGCGAGCTGGTTGATCATTTCTCCGGCCAGATGTTGCGAGGTGCCAGTGCCTGAAGTCGCATAATTCCATTTATGCGGGTTTTGTTTTGCATTTGCTATAACGTCAGCGAAACTATGCTGTGGGTTGGAAGCGGGGCCCACAATAATCATTGGACCTTCTGCAAGCATGATCACGGGATCCAGCCCTTTACCGATACCCGGTTCTTCACGCGGAAAGATAATGGGGCCGGGAACAGTAATAAGCAGCGTATCATCCGGCCGGCTGTTGGCAACCAGGTTCAATGCCAGTGAGCCCGATGCACCGGGTCGGTTTTCTACAACAACGCTTTTTCCAAGCTTTTTCGCCAACTGTTCGGCTGCAATACGCGTCAGAATATCTGCCGTGCCGCCGGGCGCGAAGCCTACGATCCACCGCACGGGTCGCTGCGGCCAACTTGCTTCGGCCTCTGGTGTCGCCGCAAGCGAGATATGGCTCTGCACCAGCATTGCTGCTGCTAAAAATACACATTTTTTTGGAATATTCATGTGACCCAACTTGATGGATGATTATTGTGAATCCGGCGTACCGGGCAAAGTATGGGGATACGTTTTCGCACTTTCATTGAACACGTTAACCATTTTTAGCATCGGCCCCAATACCCAGGTGTTAAATATCAGCACGTCCGTTTCTTCTTTGGGGTCTGAGAGCAGATTGAATAAATAAGGCGACTCCAGTTTTCCTTCGCCTTTATTGACTTCGGGTTCCCAATAAAAATGCAGTTTCCAATGTCTCCATTTCACTGCGCGAAGCTCGTTTTTTATATAAAACAAAAAACCTTCCCGACACGATGCCTTTTGTTTCCCTGTAAAAAACGCTGTTTGATCTACGCCATCTATCGGTCGATCCGTCGGCAAGCCGGCTCCCGCGATTGCAGCTAACGTGGCATACAAATCAGTCACATGAACGATTTCGTTGGTTGTGCAGCCAGCTTTCACGCGCCCAGGCCATCGGATAATAAATGGCACGCGCAAACTACCTTCCATGGCCGTATGATAGGTTCCGCTCCAGGGGCCTGCCGTTCCGCGATAGGGGCGACGAAATTCGGGACCATTATCGCTGCAAAAAATGAAAACCGTGTTCTCTGCGATTCCGAGCTGCTGCACAGCGGCATCAATTTGCCCGACTCGATGATCCATTTCAACCATTGCATCTGCAAAGTCGCCGGCATTGGTGCGGCCCGCAAAATCGCGATGTGGCAGCGTGGGAAAGTGAAGATGGACCATTGGAAGATAGAGAAAAAAAGCCCTGTTATCCTCCGTGTTACGCTTCATAAAATGAATAGACTTTTCAACCAGCTCCGCGTCGATCTCTCGTCTCGTTTCCAAATCGTATACTTTGACGTTATCGGTAGGGCCGTTTTTCTGCCCTTGCATAATGTAGGGCAAATCGACGACTGTCGGATCAAAGCCAACGGTCGACGTAAACTGACTTTCATCGGTCGTACGAGGAATACCGTACCACTCATCGAAACCGCGATCACTTGGATAGCGTCCCGGGCAGTCACCCAGATGCCACTTGCCAAAATGCGCTGTGGCGTAGCCTTGGTCACTCAATAATTGCGCCAGCGTTATTTCATTTCGGTTCAGCCCTTGAGGCAGCCCGGCAGGAACTGATTGCAAACAGCCAGTCCGGATCGGATGACGTCCACTCATCAACGCCGAACGGGTCGGTACGCAATCGCTTTCAACATTAAAGTTATGCAGCAACATGCCCTGCGTCGCGAGACGATCAATATTGGGCGTGGGGGCTCCACGCAACGCACCACCGCCATAGCAGCCCAGCTCGCCCCAACCGAGGTTATCGGCAACGATTAATACGATATTCGGCGAGGAATCCGGCATCTGTACCTCAAAAAATGATTGTTTGACAAAATATCTTTCAAGTGTAGGACCAGTCTCGTACAATTTGATTCCAGTTCCACATATATCGATGAATATTATTTATGAATTTAAGTTTCCGCGACATCGAGTACTTTCTAACCCTGGCCGAGTCCGGACATATGGGTCGGGCCGCGGCAGTGCATGGCGTGACGCAATCCGCCCTATCCAAATCGTTGAGCAGACTGGAAAAGGAAACCGGTCTGACGCTATTTGAACGTTCGTCACGCCGCATATGGCTTAATGCGTCAGGCCGGGCTTTTGTAGACCATGCAAGACTTCTTTATGCGCAATATCAGGATGCCTTGCAAAATACGAGCGCCTTGCAGACGGGTGCAGCAGGAATGTTAAGAATTGGCGCCACCGCAATTACGCTGGATAACATTGTCGCCCCTGCACTGCAATGGCTCATGCCCAAGCGCCCTGCCCTCAAGGTATCATTGACAACCGGACTATCGGATGCGCTATTTGAGCAGGTAAAACACGGGGATCTGGATCTGGTCATTGCTCCGATCTATGGCGACAGCATTGCGGAGCTGGATCATAAAGTATTGATGCAAGATACGATGAAGATCGTTGCAAGCACGCACCATCCTGTATTTGATACGCCTACGCTTCACATTGCCGAACTTCAGGCGTATGGCTGGATCGTGCCATTAGTGGGTTCTTCAGCGCGGCAAGCCTTGCTGCACTGGCTTAACGAGCAAGGGCTGAACGAGCCGCGGGTCGCTTTGGAAGTGCCACTCGTATCACGGGGTATTCTGGATATCGTTGCGAGCACAGACTTTATCTCATTTGCTCCCGAATCCTTACTCCAGCGAGACATGGGTTCGGGTGTTGCGGCGCTCCCAATCGCATTGCCGCAACGCAGAAAACTCTGCCTGCTCTCCCGAAAAGGCGCGCATTGGACCCCCTTAATGGAAGGCTTCAGAGATGCGGTGGAACACTGCATCTGAAGCAGCCACTACTGTTATTACCGCTTGACTTATGGTAGCAAGCGCATGACTGCGTCGGCATATGGCTTAGGAACTTCCTGTGGAAGATGATGCCCCGCGTTGCTCACAAGGATTTTCTCGTACTTTCCCACAAAATGTGGACGATCTAAATCGACTGGCATGGGTGAATCTACGCCATTTTCCTCGCCCTCTGGAACAATGCTGGGCTCGTGTTTGGCGGGCTTTAATGCAAGAAGCGCTTCAATTTCGTCGTATGCAGGATCACCAGTCACGGGGTTGAATCGATGTCGGTATGACAATACCCATCCCGAAAAATATCCCATCGTTGCTCAGTAACATTCTATAAGCTCTCACAGCTTCTTCATGATCCCTGAGACTAAAGCTGATCAGCAAATCGACTTAGCTTCTTTAAATATCCGTTACGTTTCGGCCTAGTACGCTAATGCAAGCTGATTGATTGACAATCAGCCTCGAGACGTCGCAATGCGCTATAGACAAAAAAATAAGTCCAACCATGAAGATAATTCTCAAAATATCCCAAATTACGCGTATACCCCAGTAGTCATTTATTTTATACAAAACTAAACTTTGCGTACGATATATTTATTTTGTATACAAAACCTATGGATAGAATAGAAAAAAAGGCCAATCAATCTGTCTATGACGAGGTAAACGCCTTGTTAAATGACATGCTGAAGGATATTACCGAGCCCATTCGCGTTCGGGAAGAGGATCTTGCGAATCAATTAGGCGTTAGTCGGACCCCCGTTCGAGAAGCGCTGATTAGGCTCGAAAGCACCGGTTTGGTCAGCCTGCGCCCCGGGCGGGGCGCTTTATTGATTCCGACTACAGACGATGAGTATGTCGAGTGGCTAAGACTACGCGAGACGCTTGAGGGTTTTGCCGCGAGCGAAGCTGCGCTCAACTCCTCGCAGCGAGACGTGGAACGGCTGCGTGCTTTGTTCGAGCCATTCCTCGGAGACGAGGGGCCCGAGAGCGCTGCCGATGCCTATGCCCAGGCCAATGTAATTTTTCACAAAGAGATAATGGCGCTGGCTAACAATCGCTTGCTCGAACGAGTATGGGCAGCCTTCGGCCATCGCCAGACCACGTATCGTCGGCAGACTATTAAGCGTTTGCGTCGCAGCAGTGATTCATTGCGTGAGCACATGGCTATCATCGATGCTATCGCCCTACGGGATGCCGAACTCGCCGAAAAGCTTGCCCGCGCGCATGTACGAGCCCTTCACACCGCGTTTGTACGGGCACTTGCTGATTCGTAGAACACAAGCGCCAATTAATCCACCCGCCATCTATGTGCATTTTTATCGAACTTTAAATGAAATTCTTAATTTTTATTGACTATGGTCAGCCCCGGCTAGGATTGCTACTAGGTGATAACAAGGTCATTGCTTTGGCTGAGCTACTCGGTTTATTCCCAGATCACGGTTTGGCCAAAATTCCCACGTGTATCAACGAGTTGATAATGCTCGGAGATAAAGGGACAGACATCATTCAAAATTGCCTGAACAAAGGGGTTCCGGACATTCAAATGAGACTCCTGGATGATGTTCAGGTGCTTCCCCCACTTAAGATGACCAAGAACGTTTTCTGTGTGGGGCGCAATTATCGCGACCATATAATCGAGGGCAACCTGGCGCGCGGTCGCCCTGCCGATGCGTTTCCGGAAGCTATCGAATTTTTTTCAAAACCTCCGACTGCAGTAGTGGGCCATCGTGCGAACGTTTGCAGATATGCCAAGCTGACCGACACGCTGGATTATGAGGTCGAATTGGCCATCGTCATAGGCACGCGCGGAAAAAATATTAGCCGAAACGATGCTTTGAAGCATGTCTTTGGTTATACGATCGTCAACGACATTACAGCGCGCAACCTGCAGCAGCTCCATGGCCAATGGCTCAAAGGAAAAAGCCTGGATACGACTTGTCCAATGGGGCCAGTCGTCGTTCATCATTCAGCCATCGACAACGCAAACAACCTCGATGTATCACTCACATTGAATGGCGAACTTCGCCAGTCCGACAACACCTCATCAATGATTTTCAGCATAGAAGCAATCATCGAACAGCTCTCTGCGGGAATGACACTGGAACCGGGCGATGTGATCGCGACAGGCACCCCCAAAGGTGTCGGGTTCGCAATGACACCGCCTTCCTGTTTAAAGACTGGCGATGTTGTGTCAGCTTCGGTTCAACACGTGGGAACGCTCACAAACACCATATCCGATTGATCATCAGGCTCGTGCGCTTTTACCGAAATAAAGGAGAAACTATATGACTTTGCCTAAAGACCTCTTACCCTATGCGAGCGGTGATCTCGCCTCCCGCTATCTTGATGTCGAGTCACTTCCGTGGAAGCCAACACCTACCCCCGGAATCGACATGAAAATACTGCTAGATATTCCCGAAACCGGTCTATTGACAGCGCTCTTCCGTTGGAAGCCTGGCACAGTGCTGCCTTTGCATGAACACATAGAAATTGAGCAGACCTATGTTCTAAGCGGAAGTATTGTTGATGACGAAGGTGAAGTGCTTGCAGGAAATTACGTTTGGCGACCAAAAGGCAATCGTCATATTGCTCGCTCGCCTGATGGTGCGTTAGTGTTGTCATTTTTTCTCAAACCAAACAAATTTCTCGAAGGCTCGCTGGCTGGACAGGAACTGAAGTAGCACTACTTCCCACATTGCATCTTCAAATTATAAAGAGGAGACATTCTATGTCGTTCAATATGAAAACTATCGTCACGACTGTAGCGTCGGTATTGTTCGCAGCCGTTTCAAGTCAGGCGTCTGCAGAGTTCAAGGAACGCAAGGCCAAATTTAGCTACCCCGTCAGTCAGACAAACCCAGTTGGTATGGCGACCAACAAGTTCATAGATATCGTAAACAAAAAGACAGATGGAAAATTCAAAATCGTGGGTTACGCAGATGCGCAGCTAGGCAATGAGCTTCAGGCGATGTCTTCAGCTCAGGGTGGAATTATCGAGTTGACGGTCGTATCCACGGCGGGCGCTGCGAACAACGTAAAAGAGCTGGGCATTTTCGATCTGCCCTTTCTATTTCAATCGGTTAAAGAAGCAGATGCAGTAACCGACGGGCCTGTCGGACAGAGTCTACTCGACACATTTTCAACCAAAAACTTAGTTGGCTTGTGTTATTGGGACTACGGTTTTCGGCAGGTAACCAACAGCAAGCATCCCATTAAGACGCTCGAGGACTTCAATGGGCTGAAACTACGCACGTTGCAGAACCGCATATATATCGACACATTCAAGGCGTTAGGCGCCAACCCACTGCCACTTCCGTATCCAGAAACCTACTCGGCGCTGGAAAGCAAGGCGATTGACGGTCAGGAAAGTGCTTATCTTGTCACTAAGAGTAGCGGATATCAGGAAATTCAGAATTACTTGACCGAAACAAATCACGTATTTCTTCCCGCCGTGGTTATGGCAAGCAAGCGCTTCTGGGATCGCCTTGATCCTGAAGAGCAAACTGTATTGCGAGAAGCGTGCTCCGAGTCGCAAGCTTACCACCGTAAAGTCAGCCGCGAAATGGAAAAAGGAGTGGTAAAAGAACTCATCGCAGCAGGTTTGCAGTTCAATACCATCGCGCCGGCGGAACGGATCCGCATGATCGAAGCAACGGCTCCAGTGATGGAAAAATACAAGACCGAATTAGGCGCTGAGCTAGTCGACAAGACACTCGATACAATTCAGCAGATTCGAGCACAATAATAACAAGCATACCGCCGCTGATGGTTGACATCGCAGCGGCCGTTTTACGACTATTTATCAAACCACTTGGCGAGATGGTCAGACTCGTGTTTGTTCAGTTTCATTTGAGCAAAAGCCTCGTGGCTATTTATTCTAGGACATCATGATGTCAAAATTAATACTAGCTTACTTCACACTATTGAAGTTCATCATCGTTGCCTGCCTCGCTGCGATGGTGGTGATGGTATTTTCCAATGTTGTCATGCGTTATGCATTTAATACCGGGCTGCCCGTATCTGAGGAGCTCGCACGTTGGTGCTTTGTCTGGCTCACTTTTCTAGGATCAATTCTAGTGCTTCATGATCGGTCTCACCTAGGCGTGGACCTTGTCATTCAAGCATTGAACCCAAGTATGCGCAAACTATGCCTAATTGTCGCTTCGGCGTTGATGATTTACGCTACCTGGTTGATCTTGGTCGGTAGCGTGGAGCAAACCATCTTGAATATGGGTGCCAGTGCGCCGGCCACCGGTCTTTCCCAAGGCTGGTTCTTCGGTGTAGGCGTAGTATTTGCTCTGTCGACGGGGATTATCTTGATATATCAGTTGATAGTACTTCTCAAGACACCAGCAAGCGAACTGGATGCAGTAATCACCAACCATAGCTCAGGGGCTGAATAATGACGCTTGCGATATTTGTCTTTGTACTATTTGCTGGCCTGGCGATTGGTCTGCCAGTCGCTTATGCTCTGATATTAACAGGCGTTGCCTTAATGTATCATCTGGATTTTTATGACGCCCAAATAGTTGCGCAGAATCTCCTGAATGGTGCGGATAGCTTTCCCTTGATGGCAGTACCGTTCTTCATGCTTGCTGGTGCGATCATGAATGCTGGCGGGTTATCAGGACGCATCGTCAATCTGGCGTTGGCACTCGTTGGCCATATCAAAGGTGGCTTGGGATACGTCACGATACTGGCCGCTTGCATACTAGCAAGCCTTTCTGGTTCGGCTGCGGCCGATGCTGCCGCGCTGTCGACACTGCTAGTGCCCATGATGATGAAAGCGGGCCATTCGAAAGGTCGCTCAGGCGGATTAGTCGCCTCATCGGGCATTATTGCTCTGGTCATTCCGCCTTCGATTGGCTTGGTCTTGATTGGTGTCACGGGCAATATTTCAATTACCGGACTATTTATGGCCGGAATCGTGCCCGGCATTCTAATGGGATTGTCCCTATCAGTTACCTGGTTTTTGGTTTCTCGAACAGAGAATACACAACCCTTGCCGCGAGTTGAGCGCAAGGACATTATGCGCACTTTAGTTGAAAGTTTTTGGGCGCTTTTGCTACCGGTCATTATTATCGTAGGTCTGCGCTTCGGTGTTTTCACCCCAACGGAAGCTGGCGTAGTCGCAGCAGTATATGCTCTATTTGTCGCGACGTGTATATACCGAGAATTGCGAATTCCCCAGCTATACAAGGTGTTCTTGGAATCTGCCAAGATGAGCGCTATGGTGATTTTTCTGGTCGCTGCTGCGCTCGTCTCGGGCTGGATGATCACCATTGCGGGCTTACCGCAGCAGGTAACGTCCCTTGTGGAGCCCTTCAAACACTCTCCCACGTTGATGATGCTAGTCATCGTTGGGCTGATTATCTTGATCGGAACAGCGATGGACATGATTCCAATCGTCCTAATCCTTGTACCTGTTCTGTTGCCCGCGGCGGTGGCTAGCGGAATTGATCCCGTATATTTTGGCATCATCTTCATGTTGGCTTGCTCGATTGGATTGATTACGCCACCGGTCGGAGCAGTGCTCAATGTCGTGGCAGGCGCCACCAAGGCAAGAATGGTGGAACTGATTGCTGGAGTATGGCCATTCCTGCTTGCGCAATGTATTGTGCTACTGCTACTCGTAATATTTCCTCAGTTAGTGCTGACCCCATATCGATGGATTATGCAATAGGCTAATCACCACGCCATAAATACCCCATGAGCGACTATTTTAAATCCAAAGTTTGGATGAACTGAAAAGTGTGAAAGTAATCATAGAGGACTCACATGAAGAAACCTATTACCTTGAAAGGAGCTCGTGTAATGGTCTCAGCCGGTGCGTCGGGCATCGGGCTTGCCATTGCCCGGGCATTCGATACCGCGGGCGCGCAAGTTCACATTTGCGATATATCCGACACGGCTCTGAGTACGCTTCGTGACGTGGCCCCGAACTTTGGCATGTTCAAGGCTGATGTCTCCGACCCCGATGAAGTAAATTCCTGGTTTGACCACGCCCTACATGCAATGGGTGGGCTGGATGTTTTGATCAATAACGCGGGAATTGCCGGTCCGACAGCCGGCATCGAAAAAATAGCCATCGACGAATGGGACCGCACAATGGCCGTCAATGTGCGCAGTCAGTTTCTATGCTCTCGCCGTGCCATCGGCTCCCTCAAAGAATCGAACCGAGCCACTATCATCAATCTGAGTTCTGTAGCGGGGCGCATCGGATATCCTTTGCGCTGCGCCTACGCTGCTTCAAAATGGGCAGTCATAGGGATGACTCAAAGCCTTGCCATTGAGTTGGGCGAGCATGACATCACCGTGAATGCCATATTACCCGGCATCGTTGAAAGCGAAAGAGTCAATAAAGTGGTTTCTGCCAAGGCGCTTGTCAAAAGTATTCCAGAAGCTCAAATGCGCGCCGAGATTTTGGAGAATGTGGCTTTGCATCGGATGGTACCCATGGAACATATCGCAGACACAGCACTGTTTCTTGCCTCTCCCGCCGGGCGTAGCGTGACCGGCCAGAGCATGAACATCTGCGCAGGCGTACAGGCATTAAAGTAAGAATGACGGAATCAACCCCGTTTTTTCACATGAATATCAAATCAATTAAAGGAGACGGTCAATGAGCCTCGATTATCTAAAAGCAACATTTGGCCTTGAAGGGTACACTGCGCTGATCACAGGCGCAGGGACAGGACTCGGGTATGCCATTGCCTACAGCTTGGGAAATGCCGGTGCTAGAATCATCGTCAACGATCTGTCGCTGGCCACTTGTGAGGAAGCTGTTGCCAAGCTGAGGATTCTGGGTATTGAATCGCGGGCGGCGAGTTTCGACGTGTCGAACGCAGCGGCAGTGCAAGATGCGTGCAGCCAATTGGCTGCGGAAGGATGGCATGTAAATATTCTCGTAAGCAATGCGGGCAACCAGAATCGCATGCCGGTTATTGAACAGACCACTGAAGCGTGGCAATCCCTGTTCAATGTCCATGTAAATGGCGCCTTTAACTGCACTCGCGCAGTACTTCCTCATATGATGGCCGAAGGTCATGGACGGATCATTCTTATATCTTCCGTGGCCGCGCTAGCCTCAATGCCCGGTATATCGGCCTACTCTGCCTCTAAGGGTGCGCTAGCAGCGTTTACGCGTTCACTCGCAGTCGAGTACGGCGAACATGGCATAACCTGCAATGCGCTAGCCCCAGGATTTGTCAAAACGAACTTCACCGCCGCACTACAGCAGCGTGAACAATTCAACGATTTTGTATTGGACTCCGTACCTCTGAGGCGTTGGGCGCAACCCGAAGACATCGCTCCAGCGACAGTTTACCTTGCCTCTCAGGCTGGAAGTTTCGTCAATGGTCATCTTCTAACCATTGATGGTGGCTTGCTCGCAAGAATGTGAGATATATCCACCAGATCTTCTTTCAGTAGCATGATACGACCAACATCATAACAAAGGGGTGACAATGTTTTTGCACATAGTATTAATGCAATTTAGCAATAAGGCTGATACCCGATTTTTTCAGCAAGTAGTACATCACACAACGCTCGTAAAACGTGAATGCGAAGGTCTGCTCATGTATCACTTTGGGGAGAACATAGCAGATCGATCTCAGGGCTACACGCACGCTACCAGTGCCGCTTTCGCCAACTCAGCGGCACACGATGTCTATCAAGCCTGCCCATCCCATGTGGCGATGAAGCAGTTCATGGAGCCCTATATCGAACGAATCGTAGTCTACGACGGAATGCTCCCCTCCGCTTCAAAGGCCCTCAATGTTAATGATGAACACGCGTGAATCTCTGGTCGGACCCATCTTTTGTGCTACCCGCGGCGCATCACCCATTCACTGAAGGGTAGCCAGCCCTGCAACGCCGGACTCAGCAGCTCAATTTCAGGCTAAAGTGCCTCGCACAAACAATGATCGCTGACCACCCAATCGTCGGCGCTCGAAAGTGTTAAATGCCAGGCCATTGTGAAAATCAGCCGCCCTGAATTGTAAACATCGCATCAAAAATTTCCCAATAGGAGAAAAAATGACGCAAGCCAACCAACCCGCTATCAGTCGATTCCCGGTCCCTGAGCTCAAGGATATGCCTGAGGACATTCGGACACGGATTCTCGAGGTTCAGGAAAAATCCGGATTCATTCCGAATGTTTTCTTGACGCTTGCGCACCGGCCCGACGAGTTCCGCGCTTTCTTCGCTTATCACGATGCGCTTATGGAAAAGCCCGGCAATCTGACCAAAGCAGAGCGTGAAATGATCGTTGTGGCAACAAGCAGCCTTAACCAATGCCAATATTGCGTCATCGCTCACGGCGCTATCTTGCGCATACGCGCCAAAGACCCCCTTATTGCCGATCAAATTGCTACGAACTATCGTAAAGCCAACATCACTGATCGCCAGAAGGCCATGCTGGATTTCGCGATACTGGTCTCGCAAAACGCGCACGTAGTCGGTGAACCCGACTTCGAAACACTGAAACGGCACGGTTTTACCGATGATGACATTTGGGATATTGCCGGCATTTCAGCATTTTTCGGCATGTCAAATCGCCTCGCAAATGTGACTAGCATGAGCCCCAACGCCGAGTTCTACTCGCTTGGGCGGTAAAGGGAACCCGGCTCATTTCCAACGAAGGCACGACAAACGCAATTTTTTCGCGTTTAAGGCTTGGATATAAGGTTAAGTTATTGATGCTTTTGAAATATGATTTTGCTTAACACCGCTTGTGACAAACCGTAATAAACACGCCTTATGTGCTACAGCCTTAGGGATATAAAGAAACCTTCGACCATGGTAATCGCCATGCCGGCTACCATCATGACGATACCACCCCAGTCAGATATTTACCCAGATGCCCGGTTTTCAGATAAAGGCTCGCGCCCTGGGGACCGGCGACCAACTCCGGATACTCGCCAGGCGGCAGACGCAACCAGCTACCCTGCTCATACTCGTGTGCCGCCTCATTCAGGCTTCCTTCGAGCACCAGCAATTCCACCCCTTCGACAAACTGACTGAAGATCCGGGCGCCGGCCGCTAGCTTCTCCAGCGACACCCGCTCACGCTCGTCCGTGAACAAGGCGCAGGACTCTCCCTTACTGTGCCTGATCCAGGTTGAAGGTTCCCGCGTGTTGATTCGCACGCTGCGGCTCTCACCTTCTGGCATTTGCCGTAGCTTTACGAATATAGTGGCGCCCTCACGGGTAAACGGTTGGTGACTGGAATCAGGCGGATTACGCAAATACCAGCCCACCGGGTAATCGCCGTTTTCGTCAGAAAATGTTCCTGACAGCACCAGGATTTCTTCGCCACCGGGATGTTGATGCCCCGGAAAACGGGACGCTGGCGCATAGCGTACGATGCTGGTCGCCCGGGCTTTCTCTTGACCGACCCGATCCAGCATCACACGCTCCACACCGGGCTGCGGCGAGGCGACCCACTGATAGTGCTGCGGCAACACGACAGCACGCTGTAAAAAATTAGAATGTATCAACATAGCTCAAGGGCGAAAAATATTCATGGGAAAAGCCAAGCGACGCCGTAGATCCTGACAACCGGCTGGGCATCGGGCAATGGTTCGAGTTGACCGACGACATCGTTCCTGAACAATGTGCTCTACAGATAAGCGCTCGCAGTGTCGTAGTTGTCAAAACCATGGAGCAGCTGAACATCCTCGTAACACACTTGCAATTTTATCAGCTTGGTTCTGCTGATCGACTCGAAAAACGGGGCTTGTATTTATCATACACCGCAGTTACCGCAGCACGGCTCTGTTCATCGATTGTCAAACTTATCATCGTCTACATGTAATGTAACCTCAGGGGACAATGTCGAATCAGGATTATCAGGACAGGACTTGGCTGATCGTCAAATCAATGTATGCCGGAATATGAATGCCCGACATACAGCGATTATGCTTTCATGATCAAGATGGCACTCATGGGAGATCACTGCAACCATCAATCGTGACGTCAGAATTGACTACCTCGTTATTAATTGTCGATATCGCTCCATTGTGCTTCGAGAGCCACTTGCATAACGCCAAGCTCCCTGCGCTACGCCCTCATTGCAACGTCACCCTCCCAGCCAGGCTTTCCCGCGGTATGGGGAAACAACAAAAATTGGACATCCGCTCCCTTTCGTTGCTACTATAAACCGCATG
>NZ_JBQEAU010000017.1:0-44081 GCF_052108595.1 Advenella sp. | reverse complement strand
GGTCCGATCATGATTGGTCAGGCCGGCGAATTTGATTATTCGGGTGCACAGGCGTGCAAAGCCCTGAAAGCCGAAGGCTATCGCACCATCCTGGTCAACAGCAACCCGGCTACCATCATGACCGATCCGGAAACCGCCGATGTGACCTATATCGAGCCGATTACCTGGAAAGCCGTCGAAAAAATCATTGAAGTGGAGCGTCCCGATGCACTGCTGCCCACCATGGGCGGTCAGACCGCGTTAAATTGCGCGCTTGATCTTGCCCATAACGGCGTACTGGAAAAATATAACGTCCAGATGATTGGCGCCAACGAGCAGGCCATTGAGAAAGCAGAAGACCGTTTGAAGTTCAAGGACGCCATGACCAGTATTGGTCTGGAATCGGCCAAGTCGGGCGTAGCCCATACGTTGGACGAAGCCTGGGACGTGCAAAAGCGCATTGCTGCAGAAGCGGGGACCAGCGGTTTCCCGGCAGTCATTCGCCCCAGCTTTACGCTGGGCGGCACAGGTGGCGGTATTGCCTATAACGCCGAAGAATTTGAAACGATTTGCCGTCGGGGTCTTGAAGCGTCGCCAACCAGCGAACTGCTGATCGAGGAATCGCTGCTGGGCTGGAAAGAATACGAGATGGAAGTGGTGCGCGACAAGGCGGACAACTGCATCATTATCTGCTCAATTGAAAACCTTGATCCCATGGGCGTGCACACCGGCGATTCGATCACCGTGGCGCCTGCACAGACCTTGACCGACAAGGAATACCAGATCATGCGGAACGCGTCTATCGCGGTGCTGCGTGAGATCGGGGTAGAGACCGGCGGCTCCAACGTTCAGTTTGCCGTCAATCCCGAAAATGGCCGCATGATCGTGATTGAAATGAACCCGCGCGTATCGCGTTCCTCGGCGCTGGCTTCCAAGGCAACGGGCTTTCCGATTGCCAAAGTGGCGGCACGCCTGGCCGTGGGCTATACGCTGGACGAATTGCAAAATGAAATTACCGGCGGCGAAACGCCCGCATCGTTTGAGCCGACCATCGATTACGTGGTCACCAAAATTCCTCGCTTTGCCTTCGAAAAATTCCCGCAGGCCGATTCCCGTCTGACGACGCAGATGAAATCGGTGGGCGAAGTCATGGCCATGGGACGCACCTTTCAGGAGTCATTCCAGAAAGCGCTGCGCGGGCTTGAAGTCGGCGTCGATGGCCTGAACCAGAAAACGCTTGATCGTGAAAAACTGCAGGTGGAGCTGGCCGAGCCGGGTCCGGAACGGATCTGGTATGTGGGCGATGCGTTTGCCCAGGGTTTCACCCTGGATGAAGTGCATTCCCTGACCAAGATTGATCCCTGGTTTCTGGAGCAGATCAAGGAAATCGTCGACATTGAACTGGAGCTTGAGCAGAAAACGCTGTCCGACCTGAACGAGACCGTCATGCGCCGCCTGAAGCGTCGCGGCTTTTCTGATCGTCGGCTGGCGTTCTTGCTGGATGTATCCGAGTCCGAGGTACGCAAGGTGCGTCATCAGCTGGGCGTGCGTCCGGTCTACAAGCGGGTAGATACCTGCGCGGCCGAGTTCGCCACGAAAACAGCGTATATGTATTCCACTTACGAAGAAGAGTGCGAATCACACCCTACGGACAAAAAGAAGATCATTGTGCTGGGCGGCGGTCCGAACCGCATCGGTCAGGGGATCGAGTTTGACTATTGCTGCGTGCATGCCGCCCTGGCGCTGCGCGAAGACGGCTATGAAACCATCATGGTCAACTGCAATCCGGAAACAGTCTCGACCGATTACGATACTTCCGATCGCCTGTATTTCGAACCGCTCACGCTTGAAGACGTACTGGAAATCGTGCATCTGGAGCGCCCGGTCGGCATGATCGTGCAGTATGGCGGGCAAACCCCGCTGAAACTGGCGCGTGCACTTGAAGCCAATGGCGTTCCGATCATTGGCACCAGTCCCGAATCCATTGATGTGGCCGAAGATCGCGAGCGCTTCCAGAAGCTGCTGCAAAAACTCGGTCTGCGCCAACCGCCAAACCGGACAGCGCGCACCGAAGCGGAAGCCATTGCCCATGCGACCGAAATTGGTTACCCGTTGGTGGTGCGCCCAAGCTACGTGCTGGGCGGCCGCGCCATGGAGATTGTCCATGAACAGACCGATCTGGAACGCTATATGCGTGAAGCCGTCAAGGTCAGCAATGATTCTCCGGTGCTGCTTGATCGTTTCCTGAACGATGCAACAGAAGTGGACGTCGATTGTCTGGCCGACGACGAAGTGGTGTTCATTGGCGGTGTAATGGAACATATCGAACAGGCGGGCGTACACTCGGGCGATTCGGCCTGCAGCCTTCCTCCGTATTCGCTCTCGGCAGAGGTGATCGAGGAAATCGAGCGGCAGACTAGTCTGATGGCACGCGCGCTGAACGTGCGTGGCCTGATGAATGTACAGTTCGCCATCCAGGACGGGCAGGTCTATGTGCTGGAGGTCAATCCGCGCGCGTCTCGCACCGTGCCGTTTGTCTCGAAAGTAACCGGCTATCAGCTGGCCAAGATCGCGGCGCGTGCCATGGCCGGCAAGTCGCTGGCCGAGCAGGGTGTGACCGAGCAAGTGGTGCCGTCTTATTTCAGCGTCAAGGAAGCCGTCTTCCCGTTCGTCAAGTTCCCTGGCGTAGACACCATACTGGGTCCGGAAATGAAGTCTACCGGTGAAGTCATGGGCGTCGGACGCACTTTCGGTGAAGCCTTCGTCAAGTCCCAACTTGCTGCCGGCGTGCTTCTGCCGGAAACCGGCACTGCCTTTATCAGCGTCAAGGATCAGGATAAATCCAAGGCGGTGGAGCTGGCCCGTGGCCTGGTCAATCTGGGTTTCAAAGTAGTGGCCACACGTGGTACGGCCGCCAAACTCATTGAGGCTGGCGTACAGGCGCAGGTGGTCAATAAAGTGACTGAAGGGCGCCCGCACGTGGTCGATATGCTCAAGAACGGTGAAATTCAGCTTGTCATCAATACCGTGGAAGAGCGCCGCAATGCGATCTCCGACTCGCGCGTGATCCGCACGCAGTCGCTGGCCGATCGTGTTACCTTCTTTACCACGCTGGCCGGCGCCCGTGCGGCAATCGAAGGCATGCAATATCTGCGCGACTCCGATGGCATCCAGGTGTATTCACTACAGGATCTGCACGCCGGACTGGCTTCGGCAAAGAAGACATAAGTCGGTTGGCGGGCCGACTGGCTATTGCGTGTAGCTAATGAGAACGATTGCCATTTTTCTTCGTGAAATTTGGCAATTTTTCTTTATAGGGCATGCGCCGCGCAAACCTCTCTTAAAATAGGGTTTTACGTTTGATTCTTTCAAGGAGCAGCATAATGAAAGGCCATCCTAAAGTCATAGACTATCTGAACTTTCTGCTTTCAGGTGAACTCGCAGCACGGGACCAGTACTTCATTCACTCACGTATGTACCATGAATGGGGCTATACCAAGCTGTTCGAGCGTATCGGTCACGAAATGCAGGATGAGACGGATCACGCCGATGCGCTGATTCGTCGCATTCTTTTGCTGGAAGGCACACCCAAGATGGTATCTGCAGATATCCGGGTGGGCAAGGACGTGCCCGAAATGCTGCAACTTGACCTGGATACCGAGTTTGAAGTTCGGGACAATCTGAAAAAAGGCATCGCGCTTTGCGAAGAGTCCGGTGATTACGTAACACGTGAAATGTTGCGTGTGCAACTGGAAGATACCGAGGAAGACCACGCGCACTGGCTGGAACAGCAACTGGGCCTGATTGAACGACTCGGTCTGCAGAACTATCTTCAATCACAGCTGTAATAATTTCGATTGTAATATCACGAAATTCTAATATCACGATAGCGATTGCATACCGACATGCGTGTTTTTATTAGTGGCGCCAGTAGCGGTTTGGGCGAGGCTTTTGCCCGGTATTACGACGCCCGCGGCGCGCAACTGGGTCTTTTCGCCCGCTCGGGCGAAAAGCTGGAAGCGCTATCGTCATCGTTGTCAAAACCAGCGGCATGCTATGTTGGCGATGTACGGCATGCGGCCGATCTGCATGCTGCGGCTGCCGATTTTTTGCATAATGGTCCGGTGGATATTGTCATTGCCAATGCCGGCATCAGTGTCGGCATTCTCAATGGCATTGTCGAAGATGCCGAGGTGTTCCGGGAGATTATTGAAACCAATGTGCTGGGCATGGGGGCGACCTTCGAGCCCTTTATTCCCGGAATGCACAGCAAGGGGAGCGGCACATTAGTGGGGATCAGCAGCGTTGCCGGTATTCGGGGCCTGCCTGGCTCCAGCGCCTACAGTGCGTCCAAGGCCGCCACCACGGTCTTTCTGGAAAGTTTGCGCCTTGATCTGTACGGTACCGGCGTCAAAGTCGTAACGATCGCACCTGGGTTCATCGATACACCCATGACGCAGCACAATCCATATCCCATGCCGTTTTTGATGAAGCCCGATGCTTTTGCGCAGCGCGCAGGCCAGGCGATCGCTCTTGGCCGCCGCTATACCGTCATTCCATGGCAGATGGGTCTGGTTGCCAGGCTGATGCGCTTCATTCCCGATGCGCTCTATGACCGTATGATGAGCCGAGCCGGCCGCAAGCCTCGCCGACAATAGGCGCCATCCCGTCAGGCTCGGCCAGCCCGGCACCCATCACTGCGTGGGTGCGCCGGTAGCCGGACCAATTTTATGCTTTGAACTTTATGCCTCGGTCACCGCTTGTGGCAAATGACTCGTGTCGGCCCAGGACACAATCTGCCAGCTGTCGTCATTGGCAATGCGCAGGCGGTTGATGCTGGTATTGCGTTGGGTGAATTGACGTGGCGCATCGGGCGTCAGCTTGCCGGCAGCCCGCCACATCATGTCAATCGCGCCACCATGGCTTACGATCATGATTGTTTCGTTTCTGTGCTTTTGTGCCAGTGCGTTCAGTGTCTGCCTGATCCGTGCGTAAAAGGTCGCCAGGTCCTCAGCCTTGTGTTCGTCCTGGTCCAGTTCTATCGTCAGATTGTGATTGCGTGCCGAATCAAAGCCGGTCAGCTCTGACCAGAGCCGGCCTTCGAGAATACCGTAATTGCGTTCGCGCAGCCCTGGCAGGCGATGAATGGGCTTGTTGCATGACTGGGCATAGGGCAGGGCGGTGTGGTATGCCCGCTGCAGATCACTCGTATAAATGTGTTCGGGCGTCGCGTTGCTAAAACAGCCTTGCAGATGCGCATTGAGCGCCTGGGCCTGGGCGATGCCGTTGGGGTTTAGCGGAATGTCGCGCCAACCCTGCAGGCGACGCTCGGCATTCCAGTCGGTTTCGCCATGGCGGATAATCCAGAAATCGGTATGTGACATAGTTGGGCTTTCGAAGGGTAGTCGGGTGAAGGACAGAAAATGAGGGATAAAGGTCTTGCTGCCGGCCGCAGTTTTGCTTGCTCTGTGCACCGGTCAGGTCGTACACTGCATATCCAGCAAAATATGACATCACATCTGAATGGGGAAAGTAATGAGTGGACCTTTTTTTCCAATCTGGCGGCGGGTTGACCGGGCCCGGGATCATCAGATTGTAGCACCCGATGAGCGCCTGTCCTGGCCGCAGACGGCGGTAATGGGTGCGCAACACGTCGTCGCCATGTTTGGCGCGACCGTGCTGGCCCCTCTGCTGATGGGTTTCGATGCCAACCTGGCCGTGCTGATGTCCGGCATCGGCACGTTGATCTTCTTCTTTTTCGTCGCTGGCCGGGTGCCCAGCTACCTGGGTTCCAGTTTTGCTTTCATCGGCGGCGTCATTTCCGTAACGGGGTATGCCGGCAGCGGCCCGAATGCCAACATCGGCGTCGCGCTGGGCGCCATTATCGTGTGCGGTTTGGTATATGCGCTGGTTGGGGTGGTGGTTTGGTACGCCAACAGCCGGGGCAATGGCTCGGCCTGGATCGAACGGCTGATGCCTCCTGTGGTTACCGGCGCCATCGTTGCCGTGATCGGCCTGAATCTGGCGCCTATTGCCGCCAAGGGTGCGATGGGTTCGGGTTCTACCTTCGAGGCGCTCATGGCCCTGATGACCATACTGTGCGTGGCCGGCGTCGCCGTTTTTACGCGCGGCATGATACAGCGCCTGCTGATTCTGCTTGGGTTGATCGCCGCTTGCGTCATTTACTGGCTGCTAACCAATGTGGCCGGTTTGGGCGCGCCGATTGACTTTTCCGGCGTGCAGGCCGCGGCCTGGTTCGGTTTGCCGACGCTGGTTGCTCCCGAGTTTACGGTATCGGCCATTTCAGTGATGGTGCCGGTCGCTGTAATTTTGATTGCTGAAAACCTGGGTCATATCCGTGCGGTCAGCGCCATGACCGGGCAAAACCTGGACCAGTATCTGGGGCGCGCTTTCGTAGGCGACGGGGTTGCCACTATGATTTCAGGCGCTGTCGGCGGCACCGGCGTGACAACCTACGCAGAAAATATCGGTGTCATGGCCGTCACCCGTATTTATTCGACACTGGTGTTTGTGGCGGCCGCATGCATCGCCATCGTCCTGGGGTTTTCACCCAAATTCGGCGCACTGATCCATGCGATTCCCGGTCCGGTGCTGGGTGGTGTTTCCATGGTGGTTTTCGGTCTGATTGCCATTGCCGGCGCCCGTATCTGGGTGGTCAATCAGGTTGATTTTGGCGATAATCGGAACCTGATCGTGGCGGCCGTCACATTGCTGATGGGCGCCGGCAACTTTACGCTGCAATTGGGCGCTTTCAAGCTCGAAGGCATCGGAACCGCCACCTTCGGCGCCATCATTTTGTATGCGTTGCTCAATTTGCGGCAACGTTCCGCAGCCGAACCGGACCAGAGTCCGTTTGACCAGGAACAGAACCTGTAAAACTGCAATTTTTTCAATTGTTTTCAAGACTTTAGCAACATTTTTCCGAATGCTTGCATTTTGTTCAGGAATTGGAGACAATGTCATAACGATGTCCCTGGCACTAATTTAACCAGTGCCGGGGTTTATTTTTGTTTTTTCCATTCTTTTGTGCTTGCGCCAGGCATCGTTGGTCAAGTCTATAACATAACAGCACGCTCATCATCATGGCACATCATCGTGCAATGGGGGCGTTTTTACTTTTTTGAGACAGATATGGCAGGTATTCCATTAACAGCGCAAGGTGCGAAGCGCTTAGAAGAAGAATTGCACCGCTTGATCAGCGTAGAGCGCCCCGGCGTCATCCAGGCAATTGCTGAGGCACGCGCGCAGGGCGATCTGTCGGAAAATGCAGAATATGATGCAGCCCGGGAACGTCAGGGTTTTATCGAAGGCCGCATCAATGAGCTGGAGGGTCTTCTATCCAACGCGCAAATCATCGATCCGTCCAATCTGGATGTCGAAGGACGCATCGTGTTTGGTGCAACGGTCAGCATTGAAGACCTGAACTCCGGCAGTCACGTGACTTACCAGATCGTCGGTGATGCTGAATCCGATATCCGCCTGAACAGAATTTCCATTTCCAGCCCCGTTGGCAAGGCATTGATTGGCAAGGTCGAAGGCGATGTGGTCGTTGTTACTGTGCCGTCCGGCGAGAAAGAGTTTGAAATTGTCTCTGTTGAGTACAAATAAACTGCATATCGTTATGCAGCGTTCCCGGGTGTCATAGGGCACGAACCGGAATCGGTCACTCAGCGAGGCTGATATACCGATAGCAGCAAAAAAAGCCGCAGAAAATAGTCCTGCGGCTTCTTTTTTTGTCTGGCGGTAAAGCGGTTACCTGCCGCCGCGCCTGCCGGTGCGAGGCGCAGCCGTACTGCGGCGGCCGGCACGCAGCGACAGGGCGCTGCCCGCGCGTCTGGGAATGCCATGCGCGTCGCCGCCACCCGGACGCGCCACAGGGGCCCGCGCCGGCTTGCGTGCCGGTGTGCCGATCAGCTCGTCGTTTCCTCGGGCCGCCTTGCGTGGTGTTTTGCGGTCTTTCAGGGTCTTGCCTGCGGCCAGCAGCTTTTTCGGCGTATGGGGTTCATTGGGGAGTCGGCGGCTGCGTTCGACGGGTTCTTCGACTTTTTGTTCCCAACGACGGTTTTGTGAGCCGTGCCGATATAAAATAAGCGTTTTGCCGAGGTGACCAACAGCGGCACACGATAATGAATCACAGATAGTGTCGAGCATGGCAATACGCGCGGCGCGGTCATCTCCGGCAACGCGCACTTTGAGCAGACCATGCGCGGTGAGATTCATGTCAATTTCTTTCAACACCGCGGGCGTCAGGCCCTGATCACCGATCAGGACTACCGGTTTTAGCGGATGGGCGGCAGCGCGTAGTTCGCTGCGCTCTTTTGATGTCAATTCTAGGGTAGGCATAAGGTAATCAGGGCAATGGCCAAAAAGAAATTCTCGAAAGAATGGATACATCAGCATATCAATGACCCATACGTGAAAATGGCCAAGCAGAAGGGCTATCGGGCACGGGCAGCGTTTAAGCTGATTGAGATCCTGGATTCGGAAAAACTGATGCGGAAAGGGGATATTATAGTCGACTTGGGCTCTACCCCCGGCAGTTGGTCGCAGGTTGCACGCGAAAGACTCGATGCTGAGGGCGGAGTGTTGCAGGGCCGCGTCATTGCGCTGGACCTGCTGCCGATGGAGCCCATTGCGGGAGTTGAGTTCATTCAGGGCGATTTTCGTGACGACGCGGTGCTCGAGGCCTTAAGCGACAAGGTGGGCGAACAGCAGGTCAATCTGGTCATGTCGGATATGGCGCCGAACCTGTCTGGCGTCAGTTCTGCCGATTCTGCCCGGATCCAGCACGTATGCGAGCTGGCCATGGCGTTTTCCCTGCAGCATCTGACCCCCGACGGCGTCCTGATTGTCAAGGCATTTCACGGCAGCGGATTTTCCCAAATCGTGCAGATGTTCAAGCAGCACTTCAAACGGGTCGTCGAGCGCAAGCCCAAGGCTTCACGCGACAAGTCTTCGGAAACCTTTTTGCTGGGGCGCGGTCTAAAGCATCCGGATAATCGCCAGTTATAGCTATTTGTCGGTCTTGCCGGCAAAGCTAACCTGGCTGGGGACTTGCGGGCATTTCCCCTCGGTTGTAAGTTACCATGCTGCTGTGCAGCCGGTGTGGCAATAAGCCCCTTTGATGGTGTAAGACGGGGTGCCAATTGGCTTTGCCCCGCAATATCAGGAAAAAAATGACAGAAAAGCGCTTGGAAACCGGGGTTTTGCCCCAACTTAGCTGTTGTGAGCCCCCGGTTGTTATGCCGGGACAACGACTTGCTGCAGTTGCCGTAACACGCCCAGATGCAGGCAAAACCGGCGCCTTTACCCGTGCAAAATCCGGAAACGGCGGGTAATGGTTTAATTTGTTTTTAAGCCGGTTGTAAAGCCTCTTTTTTTTATCAATAGGTTAGAATCATATGAACGGGGTAAAGACGCTGCTTCCAGGGTCATTTGCCATTCATCGCAGGAGTCAGATTGTTGAATAATTCTTTTTCAAAATTCGCTATCTGGGTGGTTGTAGCGCTGGTACTTTTTACAGTATTTAAGCAATACGACGGCGCAGGTCAGGTCACAGAGGGCGTGAGCTACAGTCAGTTCATGTCTGATGCCAAGCAGGGCAAGGTGTCCAGTGTTGAAATTCAGGGCAATACCTTGACGGTCACACCCAGCTCAGGCACACGGCCTTATACGCTGACTGCTCCCAACGATCTGTGGATGGTTGGCGATCTCGTGCGCGAAGGTGTGAAAGTCACCGCCAAACAGCCCGAGCAGCCTTCATTCCTGCTTAGCGCGCTCATTTCATGGTTCCCCATGCTGCTGCTTATCGGCGTGTGGTTCTTCTTCATGCGCCAGATGCAGGGCGGCGGCAAAGGCGGCGCATTCAGCTTCGGTAAATCCCGTGCCCGCATGCTCGACGAAAGCACCAACCAGATTACCTTTTCAGATGTGGCCGGTTGCGATGAGGCCAAGGAAGATGTCAGAGAACTGGTCGATTTCCTGCGCGAGCCTGTCCGCTTCCAGCGCCTGGGGGGACGTATTCCCCGTGGTGTTCTGATGGTCGGCCCTCCGGGTACCGGTAAAACGCTGCTGGCCAAGGCCATTGCAGGCGAAGCCAAAGTGCCGTTCTTCAGTATTTCCGGTTCCGATTTTGTGGAAATGTTCGTGGGCGTGGGCGCGTCGCGTGTGCGCGATATGTTCGAAAATGCCAAGAAACAGGCGCCTTGCATCATCTTCATCGACGAGATCGACGCCGTCGGGCGTCAGCGTGGCGCCGGTGTCGGCGGTGGCAATGATGAACGCGAGCAGACACTGAACCAGATGCTGGTTGAGATGGATGGATTCGAATCCGGCCAGAGCGTGATCGTGATCGCTGCGACCAACCGTCCCGACGTACTGGATCCGGCATTGCTGCGTCCTGGTCGTTTTGACCGCCAGGTCGTGGTCAGCCTGCCCGACGTACGTGGCCGCGAGCAGATCCTGAACGTGCATATGCGCAAGGTTCCCTTGGCTCCCAACGTCGAAGCTTCGGTCATCGCGCGTGGTACGCCCGGGTTTTCCGGTGCAGATCTGGCCAATATTGTGAACGAAGCGGCCTTGTTTGCCGCGCGTCGCAGTGGTCGTACCGTCAATATGATGGATTTCGAAAACGCCAAGGACAAGATCATCATGGGGGCAGAGCGCCGTTCCATTGTCATGCCCGAGGAAGAGCGCAAAAATACGGCTTACCACGAATCGGGTCATGCGATTGTGGCCCGGATGCTGCCTAAAACCGATCCTGTGCACAAAGTGACTATCATTCCGCGTGGTCGTGCGCTGGGCGTCACCATGCAATTGCCTGAAGGTGACCGTTACAGCATGGATAAAGAGCGTTTGCTCAATACCATTGCCGTATTGTTCGGCGGGCGTATTGCAGAAGAAATCTTCATGAACCAGATGACCACCGGTGCGTCCAATGACTTTGAACGCGCGACGGCCATCGCCCGCGATATCGTGACGCGCTACGGCATGACCGAATCACTGGGTCCCATGGTCTATGCCGAAAACGAAAATGAAGTGTTTTTGGGGCGCAGTGTCACCAAGACCACCCATGTGTCAGAGGCGACCATGCAAAAGGTTGATGCAGAAATCCGCAGCATTATCGATGAGCAGTATTTGGTGGCGCGCAAAATCATCGAGGCCAACAGCGACAAGATGCACGTCATGGCCAAGACGTTACTGGAGTGGGAAACCATCAATGCCGAGCAAATTGGCGATATCATGGCCGGGCGCCCACCGCGTCCGCCGGAAGAGTCTGAGCCAACAAGTGATTCCTCGGATACGCCACCGCCTTCATCAGGCCCTGCTCGGAAAGATCCTGGTAGCGATAAAGCAACTGTGACTGCCTGATTTTACTGCTGTATTTTTCATGAATCATTCCACATTCATTTGCGGGCGCTTTGAGCTTACACTCAAGCGCCCGCTTGTCATGGGCATCGTCAATGTGACGCCCGACTCCTTTTCCGATGGCGCTGCCCATTTCTCGGCCGATGCGGCTACTGCGCACGCGCTGGACCTGATCGGGCAGGGCGCCGATATCCTGGACATAGGTGGTGAATCCACACGCCCTGGCGCCGATGCCGTTTCCGAAGAAGAGGAGCTCAGGCGCATCATTCCAGTGATACACAATCTGCGTGATTGCGGCAAACCCATATCCGTTGACACATTCAAGCCGGCAGTGATGCGCGCGGCCCTGGAGGCCGGCGCCGATCTGATCAATGATATTTATGCCTTGCGTATGCCCGGCGCCCTTGAGGTCGTGGCAGCCCATCCCAATTGCGGGGTATGCCTGATGCATATGCAGGGTGAACCCAAAACCATGCAGGCTGCGCCACAGTACGAAAACGTGACTGACGAGGTGTACCGGTTTCTGGATGAACGCAAGGCGGTGGCGGTGGCAGCTGGTATCGCGCCCTCGCGCATCTGTCTGGATCCGGGATATGGTTTCGGTAAGACAGTGCAGCAGAATTATCAGCTTTTACGTGAACAGGACCGGCTGTCCGGTTTACACTCACCGTTATTGATCGGTCTGTCCCGTAAAACCATGATTGCATCGGTTACGGGCCGGGCCCCGCAGGATCGCGTTGCAGGCAGCATTGCCGGCGCGCTGGCTGCTGCAAATCGGGGCGCGGCTATCATACGGGTGCACGATGTTGCACAAACTGCTGATGCCCTCAAAGTGTGGGCAGCCATAGAACAAGGAGACATGCATGGAGCGTAAATATTTCGGAACAGACGGGGTCCGTGGTGAAGTAGGCGGTCCGGTCATCAATGCGGAGTTCGCACTGCGGCTGGGATATGCTGCAGGCCGGGTGTTATCCAAGAATTATAAGGACAGCGCCCGTCCTAAAGTACTGATCGGCAAGGACACACGCATTTCAGGCTATATGCTGGAGTCGGCGCTGGAAGCCGGGTTGTCAGCTGCCGGAATTGATGTTTATCTGGCAGGACCCATTCCGACTCCTGCAGTGGCCTATCTGACCCGCGCACTGCGGCTGACTGCCGGTGTGGTCATCAGTGCTTCTCACAATCCCTATCCGGATAACGGGATCAAGTTTTTTTCTGGTAACGGGATGAAGCTGCCCGACGATGTTGAAATGGAAATCGAAGCAGCGCTTGGCGAGCCGGTAGGTTGCGTGGACTCGGAGCATATCGGTCGTGCCCGACGCATGCCCGACGCAGCCGGACGTTATATTGAGTTTTGCAAAAGTACGTTTCCCAATGACCTGGACCTCAAAGGTATGAAAATCGTGGTAGATGGCGCGCATGGCGCGGCCTATCACATTGCACCACATGTATTTCGCGAGTTGGGCGCTGACGTAGTGGCAATCGGTTGCAGCCCGGATGGCTTCAATATCAACCGGGACGTAGGTGCATTGCACCCCGAATCGCTTGCCGCAAAGGTAAAGGAAGTGGGCGCCCATTATGGCATCGCGCTGGATGGCGATGCTGACCGGATTCAGATGGTGGACGCCAAGGGGCGTATCTACAATGGCGACGAATTGCTTTATGCCATGGTCCGCGAGCGCATGATGCACGGCCGCGTGGCCGGCGTCGTGGGCACGCTCATGACCAACTACGGCTTTGAAAAAGTCATGCAGATCATGGGTGTGCCCTTTGAGCGGGCTAACGTGGGTGATCGATACGTGCTGGAAGCCATGCAGAGAAATGGCTGGCTCTATGGCGGCGAGAGCTCCGGCCATCTGCTGTGCCTGGACCACCATAGCACTGGTGACGGTATTATTGCTGGTTTGCAGGTGCTGACGGCACTGGTGCGTAGTGGCAAAACGCTCGCACAATTCATTTCAGATCTGAAGATGTATCCGCAGATCATGGTCAATGTTCCCTGGAAAAAAGGTGCTGACTGGAAGGCCCATGCCGGCTTGCAGGCGGCCAAAGAAGAGGTGGAACGTGAACTGGACGGCCGTGGCCGCGTGCTGATCCGCGCTTCGGGCACTGAACCCAAGCTGCGGCTGATGGTCGAAGCCGAATCCGAAGCGCTGGCCCGTCAGGGCGTGGAACGTCTGCAGGCGGTAGATCTGGCTGCGTGATTTCTCGTTGCCAGTTGTATGCAGTTTGTGCAACTGGCAATGCATTCTGTTGTAAGATTTCAAAAAATCGAAATATTACCTGTATGTGAAAAGTTTTTGTCAAATGAACCGGGTATCATGCAGCTTTACAGTAAATCTTAGGAATTGACCCGAATGCAAGAAATCATGCGGATCCAGGCAGACGAGAACGATACGTCAAGCCACAGCCTGGTCTTGGGGATTGCCACAACCGCCGAGGAAGTCGAACAGTTGCAGCGATTGCGTTACGAGGTCTATACCAACGAGATGAACGTGGTATTCCCCGGCGCAATCAACGGCGTAGACATTGAACCGTTTGACAAATGGTGTGTCCATTTGATGGTTCGGGACCTGAAAACAGATGCTGTCGTAGGCACCTACCGGATCCTGAGTCCGGAAAAGGCAGCAGAGGCCGGCGGCTATTATTCCGAGCTGGAATTCAATATTGATCAGCTGGCGGGCATCCGCCATGTGTTATGTGAGTGCGGCCGCTCATGTACGCATCCAGACTACCGCAATGGACAAGCGATCATGCTGCTCTGGAACGGTCTGGCGCGCTATCTGCTCAGCAACAATTATCGCTATATGCTCGGTTGCGCCAGCGTCAGTCTGGCCGATGGCGGCGTGCAGGCCTCCAAGGTCTGGCGTGCGGCCAAACGCGACATCGACGCGCATCCCGAGCGTCCGATTATGGTGCCCATCAACCCGTATCCGCTGGACAAGCTCACGCTCACAGATGATGCGAAAACACCGGCGCTGATCAAAGGATATCTGAAGATCGGCGCGCATATCTGCGGTGAGCCGGCCTTTGACCGGGACTTCAATTCCGCCGATTTTCCGGTCATTATCGATGTGGCCAATATCGATCCTCGATACAAAAAACACTTCGGCCTGGCCTGATACGTATACGGCACCCGTTGCCAGAGAGAGGCCTGGCAGGGTGGTGGCCCTTTGCGCCGGGCAGCCGGGGGGCAATCTGGTTTTAGTGTTTGGGTGTGGTAATGCTACGCCAGGCGCGAGGCATCAGGAAGGAATAATGTCCAGGGTAAAGCCTGCTTTTTTCCATTCGGCGGCTTCCAGCGTCAGCGTATACCGGGTCAGCGGGTGATCTTCCAGCCATTTCTTGCCTACGCGCAACATCAGTTTCTGCTTGTCGGTTTCCAGTGAAACCGGTAGTGACGTAACCGGCTGGCGGCGGCGCATGAAGACGACGGCCAGCCTCAGGCACAGGGTCAGCAGCCATTTGACGCGGCTTGGCTTCTCGGGCAGCAGTTTGTCCAGCTTGCCCTGATGGCCCAGCGTAAGGAAAGAGAGCAGCTCCTGCTCAGCTTCGGAAAAACCGGGCATGTCGGCGTTGGCCATGACGTATGCGGTGTGCTTGTGATAATTATTCTGTGAGATGCTCAGGCCGGTTTCATGCAAGTCGCAGGCCCAGCTCAGGTAGCGCCGCAGATCATCCGCCGCTGTTTCATCGGCCAGTATTGAATCAAAAAAGGCCAGCGCCTGCTTTTTCACGCGCGCGGCCTGCCGGCTGTCAATATGGTAGCGCTTCATGAATACGTCCGCGGTTTCATCACGCTTGTCATGAGAGCTGTCGCGACCCAACATATCGTACAAGACGCCGACGCGTAGCGCGCCGTCCCCCTGGAACATCTGCTTGACCTGCAGTTCACTGAAAATGGCCATCATGATGGACAGGCCTGCTGGCAGCACTTCCATGCGATCCAGTTTGAGGCCGCGCAATTCCGGCGCGTGGGCACTACCGTGGCGGATCAGCACTTTTTTCAGCTTTTGCATGCCATCCAGCGTAATGCCTTTTTCGGAAAAGCCGGATTCTTCCAGGGTCGCAACCAGCGCCTTGGCTGTGCCCGAAGAGCCAAAGGCCTCATCCCATCCCAGATGTCGATACTGTCTGGAAATGATTTCAATTTCCTTTCTTGCCGCGATTTCAGCCAGGACAAACCCTTCTTCGGTGACTTTGCCTGCGGGGAAAAAGGATTTGGTGTAGCTGACGCAGCCCATTGCCAGTGATTTCATGATCAGCGGTTCAAGCTCCCGACCAATGATAAATTCAGTGGAGCCGCCCCCGATATCGACGACAAAGCGCTGCTTGCCCGAAGGCGGCAATTCGTGAACAACGCCGGAATAAACCAGGCGGGCTTCTTCCTGCCCGGAAATGACCTCTATCGGGTAGCCCAGCGCGGCTTCCGCACGGGGCAGAAAATCAGCCACGTTGCGCGCGACGCGAAAGGTATTGGTCGCCACGGCACGTACACGGCCGGCAGGAAAGTTTTCCAACCGCTCGCCAAAGCGGGACAGTACGGCGATGGCGCGCTGGATTGCTTCTTCGTCCAGCACACGCTCGGCGTTCAGGCCTGCGGCAAGCCTGACGGTTTCCTTGAGGCGATCTGTTGCATAAATCTGTACAGAATCATCATTCTGGACAATTCTTGCAATGGACAGGCGAAAACTGTTGGAGCCCAAGTCTACGGCGGCAAGTAATTGGTCCATGGTGCATCTGATAGGTAAGGGAAACGCCATTTTAGTGAAAAAAGGCGCAACAGTGAGCGAAATAAGGGAGATCGGCAACATGATTTTTATTTGTCATTAATTTGTTATATTGTGAGAGTATAAGAACAGTTCTTTTCCAAAAGCCTAAAACACATAACAACTGCATTCATGTCCGATACCAATTCCGTCCCCGTTTCTGCTCCTCTTGCTGACTCCGTCACGCTGCTCAATCGCGAACTGTCTTTGCTAAAATTCAATGAACGGGTACTGGGCATGGCGATGAACCAGGCCAATCCTCTGCTGGAGCGCCTGCGCTACCTGTGTATTGTCAGCTCCAATCTGGACGAGTTTTTCGAAATTCGCATCTCCAGTCTGAAAGAACAGGAGCGGCAGTTTCCCAATGTGCCGGGCGACGATGGCCTGACGCCTTCGGCGGCCTTCGAACTGGTGCAGCAACGCGTGCATGAACTGGTTGAGCGCCAGTATGCGCTCCTGAACAAGGATATTTTTCCCGCATTGCGCAAGCAGGGCGTATCTGTACTGGCTCCCAGGGAATACACAGAGGCCGTTTCCGCCTGGGCTCGCGATGTATTTCTCAATGAGGTGCTGCCGCTGCTTACGCCTATCGGCCTTGATCCGGCGCACCCGTTTCCGCGTGTTTATAACAAAAGCCTGAACTTTATCGTATCGCTCAGCGGCGAAGATGCCTTTGGCCGCCGTGCGTCCATTGCCATTGTGCAGGCGCCGCGCGCCTTGCCTCGTTTGCTTGAAATTCCCGAGTCGGTATGCGGGCACCGCCATTGCTATACGCTGTTGTCCTCGCTGATGCAGCAGTTTTCCGAAGAACTGTTCCCGGGCATGCAAGTCAAGGGGCTGTATCAATGGCGTGTTACGCGCAACAGCGACCTGTTTGTCGATGAAGACGAGGTGACCAATCTGCGGCAGGCATTGCAGGGGGAGCTGTCGCAGCGCAACTTCGGGGCGGCAGTTCGTTTGGAGATTTCCGAAGACACACCGGTAGAACTCGAACATTTTCTGCAGCGTGAATTTGCGCTGGGTCCCAAGGATACCTACCGCACTCACGGCAGTGTGAATATGACGCGGCTGATGCCGCTATGCGATATTGATGCCGACCCGCAGTTGGTGTTCCCCAGCTATCGTGCCCGTCTGCCGGCCCCGTTCGATTCCATGAACGACAATCCCGCCGAAATGTTCGAGGCGATTGCGCGGGAAGATTTGTTATTGCATCATCCGTACCAGTCATTTAAACCAGTGATCGACTTTCTGACTTCGGCTGCGCTGGATCCACAGGTGGTGGCGATCAAGCAGACTATATATCGTACGGGTGAGGATTCCGAACTGATGGGACTGCTGCTGGCGGCAGCCAAGGCCGGTAAGGAAGTTACCGTCGTAGTGGAGCTGATGGCCCGCTTTGATGAACAGACCAATATCAACTGGGCGGCCAAGCTGGAAGAGGTCGGCGCACACGTCGTATATGGTGTCGTCGGCCATAAAACGCATGGCAAAATGCTGCTGGTACTGCGCAAGGAAGGCAAGAAAATTGTTCGCTACGGACATCTGGGCACCGGAAATTATCATCCGCGCACGGCAAGGCTCTATACCGATTTTGGTCTTTTGACTGCCAATCCTGATCTGACCAACGATATGGATCGGGTGTTCTCGCTGCTTACAGGCCTGGGCGCCCGTCGTCCGCTCAAACTGCTGCTGCAATCGCCGTTTACGCTGCACGATCGGGTACTCAAGATGATTCAGGCTGAGACCGAACAGGCGAAGGCTGGAAAAAAAGCAGTGATCATGGCAAAGATGAACTCTTTGCTGGAAGTCGAAGTGATCAACGCCCTGTACAAAGCCAGCCAGGCCGGCGTTCGCATTGAGCTGATTGTGCGAGGTGTGTGTGCGCTGCGCTCTGGCGTGCCCGGCCTGTCGGAAAATATTCGTGTGCGTTCTATTATCGGCCGCTTTCTGGAGCACTCGCGGGTGTTTTATTTTCACGCCGGCGGCCAGGAGCAGGTTTACCTGTCTTCCGCTGACTGGATGGCGCGCAATTTTTTCCGGCGCGTGGAAGTGGCCTTTCCTATCCTGAATCCGGTTCTGAAAAAACGGGTGATCAATGAGTCTTTTATTTTTCCGTTGAAGGACAACGTGCTGTCGTGGGAACAGAAGCCCAGTAGCGAGTACGAACGTATCAAGAATCGCCGCGAGCCCTTCAATATTCATCAGTACTTGATGAATCTGCTTGGCAAGGCCAGTTGATTACAGGTAACGCATGCGCAGGCCCCGGGCGTCGTCTCACACTCAGACCAGGCGTTCGCTACCGAATGATAGTACGGTAACGCGGGAATACGTCTGGGTTGTTGCGATCTTTGAGAATGCCACAGCTGCGTTGTGCAGGGTCGCGGCAGGGCCTAAATTGCACAGTCCCATAAGTATAGATTGGTGGGGAGATAGCGTCGGCCCTGTCCGGAAGCGGGCAAGTGACCGGTCGGAAGCGATAAGGGGGCCGGCTGTCGGCCAGCTCAATCGCGTCAACGGCGAACCCGACCCGGCGATGGCTGGATCAGGTGTCGTCAGGCAGGCCTTCCGGTATTTTTTGCGCGGCGGCCCACACAAAAAAACCACATACGAAAAGCAGACAGGTGAGGGTGAGTCAACGGCAGTTTGTAACATGACATAATATGACAGGCCCTTGCGACGTGTTGTTTGCAGTCTGCTTTTTTTAGATGATTTTGCGGTCTTTTGACACAATTTTGTCACATGAATTATTCTTTAAGCTATTGATAATAAATAATAAATATTATAAATATAGTGTTTTCCCTGATGACGGAAAAAAACTGCCTTATATTTGTCACTATCTTGTCATATAACCGTTTTACTATACTCGGCATGGACACCAAGGTTCGTATTTTGTTACCTCTTTAACGTATTAAGGAATATACATGTTCAAACATGCACTTAAAAGCGTCTCTGTCGCCATCGCGCTGTCGACTGCGACTTTCGCCGCACATGCCGCCAACGTGACCGGTGCAGGCGCTTCTTTTCCATACCCTGTTTATGCCAAATGGGCATCCATGTACGCAGCTGAGACCGGTAATAAAATCAATTACCAATCTATCGGTTCTGGTGGCGGCCAACAACAAATTATCGCCAAGACGGTAGATTTTGGCGCGTCTGACGACCCATTGGACGAAAAGAAACTGGCTGAAAATGGTCTGTTGCAGTTTCCCGCGGTCATTGGCGGTACCGTTGCTGTCGTTAATATCGATGGCATCAAACCAGGCCAACTGAAACTGACAGGTCCTGTTCTGGCCGATATCTACCTGGGTAAAATCACCAAGTGGAACGATCAGGCGATTGCTTCCCTGAACCCTGGCGTCACTTTGCCTGACGCGGCCATTATCGTTGTCCATCGTTCAGATGGTTCAGGTACAACCTTTGGCTGGACCAACTACCTGTCCAAAGTTTCTCCCGAGTGGAAAGAAAAAGTGGGTGAAGGCAAGGCCGTCAAATGGCCGGCAGGACAGGGCGGCAAGGGTAACGAAGGCGTAGCTGCTTATGTAGGTCAGCTGAAAAACGCTATCGGTTACGTTGAGTACGCATATGCCAAGCAGAACAATCTGTCCTGGACTCAGCTGAAAAACAAAGATGGCCAATTCGTTCAGCCTGAACAGACAGCGTTTGCTGCCGCTGCAGCCAACGCCGACTGGAAAAGCGCGCCAGGCATGGGTGTCGTACTGACCGAAGAGCCAGGTGCTGATTCCTGGCCCGTAACAGCAGCAACCTTTATTTTGGTGCACAAGAAAGCAGACAAGCCAGAACAGACTAAAGCTGTCCTGTCTTTCTTTGACTGGGCATTCAAAAACGGTGCCAAAGCCGCTGCTGAAATTGACTATGTACCACTGCCAGATGCTGTAACCAAAGAAGTTCGCGCAGCATGGGCTGCCGAGATCAAAACGGCAGACGGTCAGGCGGTTTGGAAATAATCAGGTCACACGACTTGACCCTCTGAACAAAACATGGCGACTTAATCATTTAAGCCGCCATGTTTTTTACGAACACCAAGACGGGTTTACAATGAGCGTTTCGATAACGACAACAGGGGCCGAGCCTACCCGGTCCGCCATCCAGACTATGCAAAAACAACTTCCTCCGACACCGGCCAAGAGCAACGCGTTTGCCGACATGTTGTTCAAGAATGTGGCACGTTTTTTTGCCTTTTTTGTATTCATGCTACTTGCGGCCATCATGGTTTCACTGTTGTATGGAAGTCAGGAAACGCTGCTCAAGTATGGTGCGGCCTTCTTGTGGACAAATGACTGGGATCCTGTGAATGACGTTTACGGCGCGGTTGTTCCCATTATTGGTACGCTGATTACCGCGTTTGTGGCTCTTATTATCGCTGTGCCGGTATCTTTTGGCATCGCAATGTTCCTCACCGAACTGGCCCCAACCTGGCTGCGTCGCCCCCTGGGTACTGCCATCGAGCTGCTGGCGGCCATTCCGTCCATTATTTATGGCATGTGGGGTTTGTTCGTCTTTGTCCCCATCTTTCAACAATACGTCCAGCCCACGTTGATCAATGTGCTGGGCGGCGTGCCCTTTATTGGGCAGTTTTTCCAGGGCGCGCCCTTTGGTATCGGCCTGTTTACGGCCGGCCTGGTGCTGTCCATTATGGTCATTCCATATATTGCTTCGGTCATGCGTGACGTATTTGAAGTGGTTCCGCCTATGCTCAAGGAATCGGCCTATGGCCTGGGATCCACGACCTGGGAAGTCATGTGGCGCGTCGTGCTGCCTTACACAAAAACCGGCGTGATCGGCGGTATCATGCTCGGTCTTGGCAGGGCATTGGGTGAAACCATGGCCGTCACGTTTGTGATCGGTAATTCGTTTCGCCTGCCGGGCAGTGTTTTCGATCCGTCCAACTCGATCGCATCGGCCATTGCCAACGAATTCAATGAAGCCGGCGGTTTGCAGAAATCTTCCCTGATTGAATTGGGCCTGATCCTGTTCCTGATCACAACCTTGGTATTGATGGCCTCGCGCCTCATGCTGGCAAGATTGTCAGCGGCCGAAGGTAAGAAATCCTGATTGTGGGGCTCAAGAGATAAATCATGAATACAACGACTGCAACAACACCACAGGCCAATTCGGCCATCAACCCTGGCAACTGGATCTACCGTCGCCGCCATATGCGCAACAAGCTCATGCTTGCCTTATCGTCGGCAGCCCTGCTGTTCGGCCTGTTCTGGCTGGTCTGGATCCTGTTTACCTTGGCTGTGAAGGGCGGCGGTTCACTCTCATTTTCGCTATTTACCGAAAAGACACCGGGGCCCGGCGAATCCGGCGGGCTGGCCAATGCGCTGATCGGTTCCGTACTGATGTCCGGGGTTGGTACGGCTATCGGTACGCCAATTGGCATTCTGGCCGGGACCTATCTGGCTGAATATGGGCAGCGGGGCTGGCTGGCGCCGGCGACCCGCTTTTTGAATGACGTGCTGCTATCTGCGCCATCCATCGTTATCGGCCTGTTCATTTATGCCATCGTGGTTGCCACCTCGGGGCACTATTCGGGTTGGGCCGGTTCCTTTGCCCTGGCCATTCTGGTTATTCCTGTGGTGGTGCGCACCACAGACAATATGCTGGCGCTGGTGCCCAACAGCCTGCGCGAGGCCGCGTCTGCACTGGGCTGCCCGAAATGGCGCGTTATTACGCTGGTATGCTACAAAGCGGCCATGTCTGGAATCCTGACGGGCGTCTTGCTGGCCGTGGCCCGTATTGCCGGCGAGACCGCGCCGCTGTTGTTTACCGCGCTATCCAATCAGTTCACCAGCTGGAACATGAATGCGCCAATGGCCAATCTGCCGGTCGTGATCTATCAATATGCTGCCAGTCCATTCAAGGACTGGAATGAGTTGGCGTGGGCTGGCGCCACCCTCATCACATTGCTGGTGCTGGCGCTCAATATTCTCGCCCGTAACTTGTTTCGCAAACAATAGTCAGCGATCCCTAAATTAAAGTATTCGTCAGGAAGACACACATGGAAAACTTGGTTACGATTGACCAGACAAAGATTGAAGTCAAGAATCTGAACTTCTATTATGGAAAATTTCACGCCATCAAAGACGTGAACATACGGATCGCGAAAAACAAGGTAACGGCATTCATCGGCCCGTCCGGATGCGGCAAATCCACGCTGCTGCGCACCTTCAATCGCATGTATGAGCTTTATCCCGGCCAGCGTGCCGAAGGTGAGATCAACATGGATGGCGAGAACCTGCTCACTTCTTCGCAGGATATTTCCCTGTTGCGTGCCAAGGTCGGCATGGTGTTTCAGAAACCCACGCCTTTTCCAATGAGCATTTATGATAACGTGGCCTTTGGCGTCAAGCTGTTCGAGCGCCTGTCCAAGGCGGCCATGGATGAACGGGTCGAATGGGCCTTGACCAAAGCTGCCCTGTGGAACGAGGTAAAGGATAAACTTGGCCAAAGCGGCAACGGCCTGTCCGGTGGCCAGCAGCAGCGTCTGTGTATCGCCCGTGGTGTTGCCATCAAACCAGAAGTGTTGTTGCTTGACGAGCCATGTTCTGCGCTGGACCCGATTTCTACGGTGAAGATTGAAGAGCTGATTACCGAATTGAAAAAAGACTATACGGTCGCCATCGTGACGCACAATATGCAGCAGGCGGCACGTTGCTCCGATTACACTGCGTACATGTATTTGGGTGAAATGATGGAGTTCGGTGAAACGGAACAAATGTTCGTCAAGCCCAAGCGCAAGGAAACCGAAGACTATATTACCGGCCGCTTCGGCTAACACCGACATTGCGAGGCAGGCTGCAGCCTGCCGAGTTTATCTAAGCGTGGAAAGCTGCGCCTTGCGGTATTCGATTTGTCGGATACGGCAGGGCGCAGTTTGTTTTGAACGTGACCGTTTTAGCTATTTTTGCCACAACTAAGGGTTATCCCTGACAACGCATTTTCCCATGTATTGGTAATATTTGCGGGCGCAATGTTTAAAACAATGTTTGATAATATGGATAGGTGAATCCATTGCGCCGCCCCGCCTCGTGTGGGGCGCTTTGTTTTGGCATGTGGTTCTGGTGGCACAGGCCCAAGAACCAGCAACCTTCGCCTGCTATTTATTGTTGGCGACACCTGCGCGGCCACGTTCCTTTGCGCCTGCGCGTGCCGCTAAGCAGATATAGTATTATCGGAACAGGCAGCCAGTCTTGCTCCCGATTATTCTGAGGAACATTCACACAATGGCGTACTATCTTATCGTCCGGGTAAAAGTCAACGACCCCGCAGGCTATGCAGCCTATACCGCTTTGACACCTGATATCGTCGCTGCCCATGGCGGGCGGTTTCTGGTGCGTTGTCCAGCGCCGGTCACCCTTGAGGGACCGCAAGAGCAGCAGCGCATCGTAGTGGTGGAGTTTCCTGACGAACAGCATGCCCGAGCGTTTTATGACCCTGCGCAGTACCAGGCTGCCAAAGCGATCCGCGAGCCCGTTTCAGAAGCACAGTTTCTGATGGTTCCCGGCGTCTGACATCCCGCTTTGGGTTATATCGTTCCGCTGTTTATCGGGACCAGTAACACCTGGCGAAAACAGCGGCCCGCTATGAAATACCCATGCTTGTGCGGTGTTGACAAAAGCCCTGGCATGTCATTTCTAAGTAAAAGCACCAGGGCAGGTATGCGATGCGCCTGCTCATACCCTCGTGGGCCGATTGCTGGGGCAAGCCGACAATGCCAGCCTATGCCAATCCGGGTTGGCGGCCGGCAGGCTCACAGGTGCGTGTGCCCATGCACGTGCGGATCCACCATGTCTGCGGTCTGCAGCTCCAGAAATATGCCGCAGTTTTTGACATCATGAGGGACGGTGCAGCGTTGTCGCAGCGAGGCCAGTTGTGCTTTTAACTGGCTCAGTTCCCGGATGCGCGTTTCTACGTGTTCAATATGGGCGTCAATTGACTGGTTGACTGGCTGGCAATCGTCCGGTGTCTCGTCGTGCGCCTGCAACAGGGTGCGGATTTCGTCGTGGGACATATCCAGAATCCGACAGTTTCGGATAAAACGCAGGCGCTGCACATGTTCATTATCATAATGCCGGTAATTGCCCTCTGTTCTGACGGGCGCGGGCAGCAGGCCGGCTTTTTCATAAAAGCGGATGGTCTCTGGGGTACACCCCTGCAAGCGGGCCAATTCTCCGATTTTCATCTTTTTTCCTGTCCTGTTCAATAATGCCTTGACTCTAAAGTTACTTCAAGGTTTTAAATGCCATTATACGATGAATTGGAGTAGAAGCATGTCAGAGCAGCAAACCCGTGTTACCGCCATCCGAATCGAGCAAATGGACTGCCCGACAGAAGAGCGGCTATTGCGCAAGGCGCTGGAGAAAAAGCCAGGGGTAACCGGCCTTCGTTTTAATCTCATGTCCCGTGTCCTGTCTGTGACGCATGATCCGGCCATACTGGATGAGGTTATGCAGGCGATCCGCAAGATCGGCTTTACGCCGGAGCTGCACGACGGCAAGCCCGCGTCTGCCAGGGTGGCGGGCAAAACTGGCTGCTGCGGGCATTCACATGATACGGCAGGCGGCCAGATAGCCCAGGGTACACCGCACAGTCATGGAGAAGGCGGCGCACACGATGTGCATGGTCATCATCAGCACAAACATGATCACGGCGCCGACGGGCACGATCAGGCGCAGCACGCTCATGGACGGGCGCGCAGCGCCCAGCTGGCGCAACCGGAAGGCGAAGAGGTCTCTCCCAATATTGCCGGCGGCATCCTGCCTGCCTGGTGGCATCTTGCGTTGGGCGGGGTGCTGGCGCTAGCGTCTGAGCTGGTCCACTGGTTCGATGGGCCAATCTGGCTGACCATTGTCTGTGCTATTGCTGCAGTTGCCCTGTCTGGCACGGCAACCTACCGCAAGGGCCTGGTTGCGCTGCGTTATGGCGATTTGAACATCAATGCGCTCATGAGTATTGCCGTTACCTGCGCCTTGCTGATCGGGCAGTGGCCTGAAGCGGCAATGGTCATGGTGTTGTTTACGCTGTCTGAATGGATCGAGGCAAAATCCCTGGATAGAACGCGTGCGGCTGTAGCCGGACTGATGAACCTGGCGCCTGAAACGGTGATGGTACAAATCAACGGACAATGGCTGAAGCGGGAAGTCGCGCAAGTGGCGGTCGGTAGCCTTGTGCGTATCGCGCCGGGCGAGCGTATCGGACTGGATGGTCGTATCGTTCGCGGCATGACAACGGTGAATCAGGCGCCTATTACCGGAGAAAGCGTGCCGGTAGACAAACAGCTGGGCGACACAGTATTTGCGGGTACAGTCAACGAAGCTGGCGAAATTGAAATCGATGTGACTGCGGCAGCCGATAGCACAACGCTGGCCCGCATCATCAACCAGATTGAAGAAGCCCAGGCGGTAAAAGCGCCGACGCAGCGTTTTGTTGATACGTTCTCGCGCTATTACACGCCCGCCGTAGTGGTATTGGCCGTTCTGCTTGCGGTTATTCCGCCGCTCTTTTTTGGCGGGGCCTGGCTGGCCTGGATTTATCAGGCATTAGTCGTGCTGATTATTGCCTGCCCGTGCGCCCTGGTCATCTCGACACCGGTAACCGTGGTCAGTGGATTGACCGCAGCAGCCCGCATGGGGATCCTGATCAAAGGTGGCGTGTATCTGGAGCAGGGACATCGCATGCGTTGGCTGGCGCTGGACAAAACCGGTACGATCACGCAAGGTCAGCCGGTGCAGACAGGCATGACGCCGCTTGACCCGGACCAATCCATAGGCGAGCTGCAGCGCATTGCGGTGAGTCTTGCCGCGCGCTCCGATCATCCTGTTTCCAGGGCCATCGCGCAGGCGCCCGAGGCCGCTGCCGTGTCGGCCATGACAGTAGGTGATTTCGTCGCCGTGGCCGGGCGGGGCGTGCAAGGCGTTATTGATGATGAACGCTGGTACTTGGGCAGTGCCGTGTGGGCGCAGGAACTGGGCCTCATGACCGCTGCGGTACAGGACAGCGTGACGGCAGCACAAAACAGTGGTCAAAGCGTTGTGCTGCTGATGAACACGCGTGCTGCTTGCGTGTTGTTTACCGCCGCCGACAAAATCAAGGACAGCAGTGTCAACGCGATCGAGCAATTGCACCAGTTGGGAGTCAAGACCGTGATGCTGTCGGGCGATCATCAATCTGTTGTCGAGGCCATCGCCAAAACCAGCGGGGTGACGCAAGCGCAGGCGCAGTTGCTGCCGCAGGAAAAACAGCAAGTGGTACAGAAACTGCAAAAAGGAGGCCACGCTGTTGTCGGCATGGTCGGAGACGGCATGAATGACGCTCCGGCGCTAGCGCAAGCTGATATCGGATTCGCGATGGGCGCAATGGGTTCCGATACGGCAATCGAGACGGCGGACGTGGCGCTGATGGACGACAATCTGCTCAAAATCCCCGCATTCCTCAGGCTATCGCGCACCACGCGGCGTGTGCTGGTGCAGAACATCAGCCTGGCCCTTGGCATCAAGGCGGTATTTTTGGTGCTTGTACTGCTGGGACTGGGCTCTATGTGGCTTGCCGTCTTTGCCGATGTCGGAGCCAGCCTGCTGGTGGTGGCCAATGGACTGCGTCTATTGCGGGTGGGACCAAAGCTTGCAGGGCAGTAGTTAGCGCCGGACCGCTCACATCGAATAATCGAAAAAAAATGTGTCAATAGCAACAAAACATGCCCGGGACAGGAGAGCGCGTTCGCTACGGTCGCCAGCCCCGGCGCATGGTCATTCACAATATTTCAATTGTCATAAATTATGGGATCCAGCAAGCGACCATTAACATTTAATTGCAAATATAAATAGAAATCGTTATCATTTGGCTTTAACATCAAAAGATAACGAGGACTTTTATGGCGGTTTCATCGATGTATTTTGGTCAGAGTGGCGGCAAGTTTACCCCCAATATTCTGTTGGTTTCTATCCTGGGAGCGCTTGCCGTGCCGGCAGGGGCAGTTGCACAGACGGCAGCCACATCGGCCAGTGGGGCCTCCTCCGTGGCAACTTTACAGGCGATCAAAGCAGTAACTGCAGACGATGCAACCAGCGAGGGCACAGGGCTGTATAGCGTTCCGGTGGCAACAAGTGCCACACGCCTGCCGTTGTCGCCGCGCGAGACGCCGCAAACAATCAATGTGGTAACACGCACGCAAATGGACGATTTCCGGCTGAATAACGCGACGTCTTTGCTCTCTGCTGTCCCTGGCGTGTTTGTGCAGCAGGTGGAAACGGATCGCAACTACTACATCATCCGAGGTTATGACGTTACCAATTTTCAGATAGACGGCGTGGGAATGCCGTTTTCCACTGAAGAGCAGATCGGCGACCTGGACATGGCCTTTTATGATCGGGTCGAAGTGCTCAAGGGGGCCAATGGCCTGTTGTCCAACACCGGTAACCCGTCAGGGACCGTCAATTTCATACGCAAACGTCCCAAGCGCGAATTTTCCGCCAACGCGGGTTTATCGTACAGTTCCTTTGCCACGCGTCGGCTCGATGTTGACATATCCTCGCCACTGAACAGTAGCGGATCGGTACGCGGCCGGCTCGTTGGTGCCTATCAGAAAGGCAATTCTCATCTTGATCGCTACGGCCTGGAAAAACGCATGTTGGGTGTGATTGTGGACGCAGACCTGAGTGACCGCACGACGTTGACGCTGGGGCACACCTATCAGAGGAACAAATCGAAATCACCCATGTGGGGCGCTTTGTCGCTCTACTATACCGACGGTAGTGCGATTGATTACGATGTATCGGATAGCTACGCACCGGACTGGGCATACTGGAATACCACGGACCAAACCAGCTTTGCTGAATTGAATCATGATTGGGGCGGCGGCTGGAAAACCAAAGGCTCATTGACCTATCGGAAGATCACGCAGGATGCCGAGCAGTTTCTGGCCTATGGTGTGCCGGACCGTACGACCGGCTTGGGACTCTCTACCTATCCAACAAAATATGACCGCTACGAGAAGCAATGGATCGGAGACATCAGCACGACCGGAAAATATACATTAGGTGGTCGCCAACACGATGTCATGTTTGGGATTAATGCCAATCGCAGTAAAAACTATATGACATCGTTGGAAGCGGATGTGGGCGTTCCGTTACCTTCATTGTCCGTCTGGGACAGGCAATTTCCACGTCCTGATTTTGCTAATGGTACGGAAACCTTTTCCGATTTTACGGTTCGTAAAACCACGGCGTTTGCGGCAACACGCTTGAATCTGCATGATGATTTCAAGGTGATTGCCGGTCTTAACTACACCCGGGCAACCAGCACAGGTGAACACTACGGTGAGCCTCGTGAATACAAACGCAATAAACTGTCTCCCTACCTTGGCCTGATCTATGATCTGAATGACAATTACTCTGTTTATGCCAGTTATACCGGTATCTTCAATCCGCAGTCTCAGGTGGATATAAACGGTCAGATTCTGCCGGCCATTGAGGGCAAAAACTATGAGATCGGCCTCAAGGGTGAATCTACGGACGGAAAAATCAATGGTAGCATCGCCCTGTTCCGCGCAGAGCAGGACAATACTGCAGAATACGATACCTTTCTGGACGGCCTGAGCCGTTACAAAGCAGTGAACTCGCGCTCTGCCGGCTTTGAGCTGGCGTTGCAGGGTGAAGTGATGCCTGGCCTGCAGGTCAGCGCCGGTTATACCCATTTTTTCTCGATCAAGGATGAAGATGGTAAGGCCGTGCGCGAATTCGTCCCCAAGAATTCCTTTACCGTAGCCGCTTCATATGCCGTGCCTGCAGTACAGGGGCTGAAAGTAGGGGGCGCTGTGCGCTGGCAATCGGAGACGCGTCGTTTGCAGGGTCAGACAGCGGCCGGAGACGACATCTATCTGAAACAAAAATCGTATGCCGTGACTGACCTGATGGCCAGTTACGAAGTCAACAAGAATGTCACGGTAGGGGTTAACGTCAAGAACGTGTTTGACAAGAAATACCTGACCTCCACGCAATGGGAGCAGGGCTTTTATGCCCCTTCGCGCTCGGTCGGCATGAATGTTCAATTAAAGTACTAAAGAATCAAGGTAGCAGATAATGAAGGGCAGCCAAGCGGCAGACACAATTTACGATGTACTTGGGGTAGGCCTGGGGCCCTTCAATCTGGGGCTGGCATGTCTGATGGCGCCAGTGGAAAATCTTACCGCGGTGTTTCTGGAGCGCAAAAGCGCGTTCAGCTGGCACGATGGCATGATGATTCCGGGCACGACGTTGCAGAATAACTTCATGGCGGACCTGGTTACGCTGGCAGATCCGACAAGCGCCTTCACTTATCTGAATTACTGCAAGCAACAGGGAAAAATCTACCGCTATTATTTTCGGGAGAATTTTTATCTGACCCGGCAGGAGTACAACCGCTATTGCCAGTGGGCCGCGTCACAACTGGATAGTGTCCATTACGAACGGCACGTTACCGCGCTGGCGTATGACGATGCCGATCAATGTTATGTGGCCACGGTAACCGATTTGTGCAATCAATGCCAGTTGCAATATCGTGCACGCCGGCTGGTGGTCGGTATCGGTAGCATGCCCAGTCTGCCCGCCTGCGTTGGCGAAGATTATTTGTCGGCGCACTCCGGCCAGTATCTGCGGCAAAAAGCCAGATTGCAGAAAGCGCGCAGAATTACCGTGATCGGCAGCGGCCAGAGCGGCGCCGAAATTTATTATGATTTGCTCCACGATATGGAACAGCACGATTACGAGCTGTACTGGATCACGCGATCTTCCCGTTTCTTTCAGATGGAAACCGGCAAGCTCACGCTTGAACTGATTACGCCGGACTATGCCGAGCATTTTTACAAGCTGGACGAGCAACAAAAGCATAGGACACTGCAGGATCAGGTCAGCATTTTCAATGGCATCAATACCAGCCTGATCGAGCAGATTTATGACGAGCTGGATGAAAAGTCGCCAGACAGTGCCCGTCGGACACACTTGTACACCAATATGGCACTCACCCAATGCCGCCGCCGGGGCAGCGACACGGAACTGGTATTCGATCATTGCCAGACCGGCGAGCGGTACCGCTTCATGACAGACGAAATCGTGTTTGCTACCGGCTATTGTTACCGTATTCCCGATTTTATGCAGGGGATTGCTGATCGACTTAGTCTGACCAGACAGGGGCGCTATCGCCTGGCCCAAGACTATGCCGCAGACGTCAATGGTGATGAAGTCTATATCCAGAATGCGGGCTTTGATAGTCACGGCCTGACCAATCCGGATCTGGGATTAAATTGCTTTCGCAATGCCTGCATTATCAATGCGATTATGAAGCGGGAAGTGTATGCGATCGATACCGGCACGACATTCCAGGCGTTCACGCCGCAAGAGAACAGCCAGTTTGCACAGTTGAGCGATCAATGACCATACGCCTTGCCATCATCATTATGTCCGCACTGGGCATGATGAGCGACACCGTGCTTATCGGATTTTATCCGCAGTTTTTTGACATGCGCTATGGCAATACCGATCAGGTGCACACCGGGATGTATGTGGCAGCTATTTCGATTGCTGTCATGTGTACGCTGCCGATCTGGGTGCGGGTAGCCAAACGGTTCGAGCCCATGTCGCTTATTGGTTTTACCCAGTGCGTAGCGGGCCTGCTGTGCCTGTCGGCCATCTGGGCTGAAACGCTGACGCAATACTGGGTTTTGACCATGCTCATGTTCATGTTCAAAAGCAGTTATCTGCTGATGTTTCCGTACCTGATGCGCATCGTCAATAGCGACGAACACAGCCGGACCATCGCGCTGCTCTCTGTTGTTGTGCACATATCGGGCATCCTGGCCGCTGCCTCGGGCGGCTACATATTGCAGCACCTGGGAGCGAGCGCGGCGCTGGTCCTGATGGCTGCCGGCGATTTCGGACAAATGGCCATCACGCTGTGGCTGAACCGCTCGGGGAAAATCATCAAGGTTAACAGCCGGCAGCAAATCAGTGCACAGGACATCAAGGATACGGCAGCCATCGTCGCTGATGATGCGACGGCACCCGCGCCGGTAGCAACACGTCGCGGATTCTCGCATTTGACCAAAGGGATCCTGACACTGAGCCTGATTATGTTTGTGTTTGATTTTAGTGCCTATCTGATACGGCCGTTCTTCTCTGAATACTGGATCTATGCAACGGCACACAAGGACCAGACGCTGGCAGGATTGATTTTTGCCATTCCAGGACTGGCGGCGGTGGTTGCCCTGATTGTCAAACATCGGCTGAGCGCGACGGCGACGCAGCGCAATGAAAATCTGTCCTGGAATTTGCTGTTGTCACTGGTCGGCCTGTACCTGCAGTCGATCCCGTCCGACATTGCAATTGTGATCGGGCGTTGTATGTATGGCTGGGGGCTGTTTCAGATTGCGGTCAAACTGGAAGTCAGCCTGTTTAGCATCAGCCGCAAGGAAGACTATGCGCATCACTTCAGTATCACCAATTTTTTCCAGAACCTGGGCGTGCTTATTTCCTCCTGGTGCGCAGGTTATATCGTCAGTCTGATCAGCCATCAGGCCGTGTTCCTGATTGCCGCTGCCGGCATTGCGCTGACATGGCTGGCCAATAAGCTGACGCTGAATCTGGACCATATCAAGACAGCTGGTGTCCCGCAGGGCGCCGATACAGACAGGAGCAGCGAAATTGAACTGGAATCCCGGCGCGTTTGAGATTCGGGAACTTGTTCCCGAGCAGGATGTACCCGTATTTCATCCGTGGTTTGACCTGGAATACGCCAGCTACTGGGACATGGCAGACATGACCCGGCAGCAAGTATTGGCGTTCTACAAGGCGCAGCAGGCCAGCCCGCATGAGTGGGCCTGGGTTGGTACGCAGCGCGGACAGATTTGTTTTCTGCTCGAATGCTATGACCCGCAGCATCACGATATTGCCCGGCATTACCAGGTGGAGCCTGGCGACATCGGCATGCATTTTTTTGTGGCGCCGGCAACCGAGAAGCGTCATGGCTATACGCTCGATGTCATGCGGCATGTCATGCATTACCTGTTTCATCAGGTTGGTGCGCGACGGGTCGTGGTTGAACCCGACAGCCGCAATGACAAGGTAAGGGCGCTTAATCGCAAGGCCGGATTCGCAGAGGTCGGTCTCATTGCCCTTAAAACCAAGCAGGCCATGCTGTCTATTGCCACCAGGCCAGCCTTCGACGCAACCCTATCACTTTCAGGAACTACTAAGATGAGCCATTATCCCGTACCGCCAGCGCAACAGCATTTGCGCCATCTCGAGCCCGAGATCTGGAAACATGTCAATCGTCATCTGGTTGCCAAAGCCATTGCCGAATTTTCTCATGAACAGATTTTGACGCCTGCGCGCAGTGACGCGCCTCATGACGCTCGTCATGCGGCCCATGACGATAGCCTGCAGGACTATGTACTGGTGTCCGACGATGGGCAAACGCAATACAAGTACCTGGCTCGTCCCATGATGTTACGGCACTGGCATGTTTCAGAGCCGTCGGTCACCCGTATCTGCAATGGCCAGACACTCGAACCTGACGCCTTGTCGTTTATTATCGACTTTAAGGAAACGCTGGCCATACCTGCTGACAAACTGCCGGTGTATCTCGATGAAATAAGCAGTACGTTGTATGGCGCAGCGTACAAGCGATGCCACCAGTCACTGGACAGCAAGGATCTGTTGCATGCAGACTACCAGCAGATAGAAGCGGCCATGACCGAGGGGCATCCGGGTTTTGTTGCCAATAACGGTCGCATTGGTTTTAATGTGTTCGATTATGAAAGCTATACGCCGGAAACCGGCAATCGCTTCACGCTGGTATGGCTGGCGGTACATCGCAACCATGCTCATTTCGCCTCACTCTCCACGCTGGAATATGACAGTTTTGTTCGCCAGGAACTGGGGTCGCAACGGGTGGCTGACTATCGCGGGCAGGTGCAGGCACTGGGGCTGGACCCCGATCATTATCTGTTCATGCCTACGCATCCATGGCAGTGGTTCAATCGTTTGAGTATTGCGTTTGTCGCAGACATTGCACAACGCAACATTGTGTACCTGGGTATTGGCCAGGATACGTATCAGGCGCAGCAATCGATCCGCACCTATTTCAATCACACGGATCAAGCCAAATGCTATGTAAAAACCTCCCTGTCCATCCTTAACATGGGCTTTATGCGTGGTCTGTCTCCTTATTACATGGCAGGTACGCCGGCAATCAACGAATGGCTCAAGCAACTGATTGGCAATGATGCTTTTTTACGCCAGAACGGTTTTGATATCCTCCAGGAAGTGGCCTCTATCGGCTACACCAATCGCTATTACGAGGCCGCACTGAAGAAGGACAGCCCTTACAAAAAAATGCTGTCTGTGTTATGGCGTGAAAGCCCGGCCGCCAAAGTGCAGAAAACAGAACGGCTGATGACCATGGCATCGTTGCTGCATCGTGACCGCGACGGACAGGCGCTGTTGCCACTGATGATTGAGCAGTCCGGCTTGTCTGGCAGTCAATGGCTAAGCCGCTATTTCGACGCTTTCCTGGTGCCTGTGGTGCATTGTTTCTATGCCTATGAGCTGGTGTTCATGCCGCATGGCGAGAATCTGATCATGGTCATGGACCACAGTAATGTGCCGCAGCGCTGCATCATGAAGGACATTGCCGAAGAGAGCGCGATTCTGGATCAGGACTTCGACATTCCGGAGCATATCGCCCGGCTCAAGGTAAGCGTGCCGGAAGACTACAAAATATTGGGAATATTCATCGATATTTTTGATGGCGTGTTCAGGCATATGAGCGACATCCTGCACAGCAGCGGCTGCTGCAACGAAGAACAGTTCTGGATGCTGGCTGCGCTGTCCGTCAAACGGTATCAGCAGGCGCATCCGGCTTTGGCCGACAAATTCGGTCGCTACGACTTCTTTGCAGATGATTTCAGACACTCATGCCTGAACCGCCTGCAATTGAAAAACAATCTGCAGATGGTGGATCTGTCGGACACGGCCGGCAGCCTGACCATGGCCGAGAACCTGCCCAATCCCGTCGCACGCTTTCGCGCGCTGTCGGTGGCCGAGCTGGAGGCCTCAAACCTGATGCCGCAGCCCGAACCCGCCTGATCTTTCCGGAGAATTCGCATGGACCTTGCAGACATTCTGAAGCTGGCTTCTCCACTGCCTGTCAGTGCCTATTTTGATCAGGCGGTATATGAGCAGGAGCAGAAGCACATTTTCCGTTGCTGCCCGCTTTATGCGGGGCATGAAAACAGCGTGCCAGAAGTGCAGGACTGGTACGCGCTGCCACAGGAAAACGGCGGGCGGGTATTGGTACACAACGCCGATGGCATCAAACTGATGTCCAATGTGTGCCGCCACCGCCAGGCATTGATGCTGGGCAGCTACAGCACCAACTGCGAGCTGACCGAACATCGCGGTTCGCTGGGACAGACCGGCGGCAATATTGTCTGCCCGATCCATGCCTGGACCTATCGTGCGGATGGCGAGCTTCTGTCGGCGCCGCAGTTTGAAATTCGCCAATGCAAAAAGCTGGAGTCCTCTCCCTTGCTGAACATGAGCGGTTTTTTGTTTGAACATCCGTCCGGTCTGCCGCACGATATTCAAACGCTGTTTGATGAACTGGGGCATGATCTTTCCCATTACCGGCTTGATCATGTAGAAACGCATAGCTGCCCATGCAACTGGAAAACTTTTATCGAAATCTACAATGACGATTATCATATCGGGCCGTTTCACCCGGGGCTAGGCAAATATGTGGAATGCGATGCCCTGCGCTGGGCTTATGGCAACTGGTATTGCAAGCAGACGGTTGGCGCCGAACAGACTCTGCAAAAGGGCGGTACACCGGTATATCGGGAATGGGAACGCCTGCTCAAAGAGTACATGGGCGATGAAACGCCTCAGTTCGGCGCAATCTGGATCGCTATTTATCCCACGCTAATGATTGAACTGTTCCCGCATGCGCTGGTGGTGTCGTCGCTGTTTCCCAAAGGTCCCGGGGAAACGCTTAATCTGATTGAATTTTATTATCCCGACGATGTATTGGCGTTCAGCCCGAAACTGGCCGAGTACCATCGCAAGGCCTATATGGAGACGGCCGAAGAGGATGACGAAATCGCGGTCAGAATAGATGAAGGACGTCGTGCGCTGTATTTGCGGGATCGCAATGACCACGGCCCCTATCAGATTCCGCTGGAAGAGGGGATGGCGCAATTTCATGCCTGGTATCGCACCATGATGAATATGGATAGCACACAACACCCAGTGCCGGGCACCTTCTGATACGGATTTGCAATAACGACATTTGCAATTGTTTCACCTGCTGCGTGATTATCGATAAACGCCCCGGCAATAGGTACATGTTTATTTTGCGATACAAGACATGTTGGGCCTTCAATGTGGTGTCCGACCCACGGTGTTGTGTTGGCAGCACGGCCGGCCTGCTGACCTCATTGCGCCAAGCGCCGCCGTGCACCGCTGCGAGCAATGTGCTTGTCGCAAGGTGAAGAGGTGCCCGATCACCTCAGGCTGCAGGGTAGCGGTTGTTATGCCGGCGTTGCAGGCGTTCAATGCGACCATCGGCGGCTCGATGTAACGGCCGCCGCAACAGCATTGATGTGTTGCGGCGACGTCTGCGCGAAGCCATCCTGTCCAGCCTTTACCATTTTTTAGTGATGTCCAATATGCCATCGTTGCGCTGGCGGCGGCTGACTTCGTCTATGACCCATCTGGGGGCGCCGATATCTGCCAGCACATGCGAGTCCAGATGCTGGATCTGGCTGACCGCCGTTGACCAGGGGTCATCTTGATTGACTGCGTCGGGCAGGGCGGTCAATGCTCGGCGCCCTGCTTTGGAACGTAATGTCGCGAACAGTCTGCGAAGCCGGCTATCGCCTTTGGCGGTGCAGGCAAGGCTGGGGCAGGAAGGGGTCTGGATAGCAGTATTCATGATCTTTCCTTAAGCTCGATGTGTAGATAAGCATTGCTGGAAGCAGCACACTTATGGTAAGTTTAACCATCCATTTGACCGAATAAAATCAATGATTTTTAACTAGATTGGTCATTTTTTCTTACCAATCGTCTCTGGTGCAAGCAGAGACCTTACCCATTGTGAACGTGATGGCCAGAATCCCCTTAAATACGCTTCCCGCCTTTCGTACCGTAGCTGAGCTACAAAATCTGCGTGCCGCTGCAGAAGTGCTGCACCTGACACATAGCGCGGTCAGCCAGCAGATCCGCCAGTTGGAAAGCACGCTGGGGTTTGCACTGTTTGAACGCCAGGGCCGCAGGATCGTACTCAATGCAGCAGGCGCTACATTTTTGTGTTCCGTGCAGTCGGCGATGATTCAGCTTGAGGACGGGCTGCAATTGGCCAGGCTGGCTTCGGACAGCGTAGAGAAAAAACTGCGCATTTCGGTGGTGCCGTCGTTTGCGCAGCGCTGGTTGTTGCCGCGACTGGAGCGCTGGCGGGAACGCCATCCGGATATAGCACTTGAAATAACGGCATCTCAGCAAATTGTTGATCTGCAACGCGACGGATTCCATGCTGCGGTACGCGAGGGTATGGGGCCGTGGCAAGGCGTCGTGGCTGACCGTCTTTTTGAAGATCCCATGCCGCTGATTGTGGTCGGTTGCGCCGTGGATGCGCGCCGGCTTGTCGGCGCACCGCCCGCTGCCTTTCTCAAGGAACCGTTGCTGGGCGATCGAGGCGCCTGGCAGGCCTGGTTTGCTGCGGCCGGCTTGCAAGTGCCGTTCAATACCGTAGCCGAGTTCAACGATATGGGACTGATGCTGCAGGCTGCAGAACAGGGGCTGGGGCTGACGCTGGCGCGAGAGCTGCTTGCTGCAGATGCAATTCGCAATGGCAAGCTGATTCGCTTGTCACCGATCTCGGTCGCTTACGACACGGCGCATGCCATTCACCTTGTCTACCGCCCGGCATTGCGCGACTGGCCTGCGTTAGCTGCCTTGCGCACCTGGATTACCGAGGAACTGGCTGCCTCGCGTGCGACCTTGTTGCAGGACGCGCGTAGCGAACAGGGCGGTGGCAATAGCCGGACAACGAATCAAAATGGCAAGTGAGAAAATGTCAAGTGAAATTTTCGCGCTGCTGTAGTAAGCTGTATTGAACACGGAATATCGCACGGATCTGCTGAGTGCCGCGGGTGCCTGTACTGTTGGTGGTGCCGCGCCAATTGACGGCTGATCGAACTGGCGGCTTGCCAGGGTCTTGTTGATTATCCGACTGCTTTGTTAAAGAAGGAGAACAGTATGGCTGAATCTGCGATCACGACCGGCCGCTATATTGTGCTGTTACGGCACGGGCGAACTGAAGACGGAATACGGGATTTACAGCGCATTACCGGCGCTTCCATTGTCAAATCCGAAAACACGACCGACCGGCAATACACTACGCTGGAACTGAACTGTGCAATTGTTTTTGATCATATTGGTGCCGCCCTGATCCGTTGCGAAGTAGCCGCTGGCAATGCGATACAAACGGCCTCGCAACAGGCGCAGAGCAATATTCTGATGATTGAACCCGAGCGTAGCGTGCGTGCAATCGCGATACCGTCGAACTTGCCTGCGGGCACTGCACAAGGCGATTCCGATGCACAGGCAACTTGGGGCGTACGCGCCTGCGGTGTCGATCATTCAGACTACACCGGCACGGGTATCCGTCTGGCTGTTCTGGACACCGGCCTGGACGTGCAGCATCAGGATTTTGCGCAGCGGCAGATCGAGTCGCGTTCCTTCGTGAGCGGTGCCCAGGTTCAGGATGAAAACGGCCATGGCACGCATTGCGCCGGTATTGCTGCGGGGATCCTGAAGCCGGTTGCCGGCCCTCGTTATGGCGTGGCCGGGCAAGCACAACTGTACATCGGCAAAGTGCTGGGCAATGACGGCAGCGGCGGCGACGGGAGTGTGCTCGATGGCATTGATTGGGCAGTGGGTGAGGGCTGCGAGATTATTTCCCTGTCACTGGGCAGTCCCGCCAAGGAAGGAGACAGTTATTCACAAATTTTCGAAGAAGTAGCAAAGCGCGCTTTGGCCGCCGGCACATTGATTATTGCTGCCGCAGGCAATGAAAGCCAACGACCCGACTACATCGCGCCGGTCTCGCATCCGGCCAATTGTCCATCCATTGTCGCGGTGGCTGCCATTGACGAGCATATGGCGGTAGCCCCCTTTTCCAGCGGGGGCGTGCAAAATGACGGCGGGCAAGTGGACATTGCGGCGCCGGGCGTCGATGTGCTTTCGTCATGGCCGAGTCCGGAAAATTACAATACCATCAGCGGAACCAGCATGGCCACGCCGTTCGTTGCCGGGGTGGCTGCGCTGTTTGCCCAGTCCGATCCTGCTGCCAGGGGCAGCATATTGCGGGATCGCATAGTGCAAAATGCACGCCCATTGCCATTACCACAGCGCGATGTAGGACGCGGACTGGTTCAGGCGCCCGGACATCCGGCCGCAGTCAATGGCCAGGGCATGGGCTCGTAAATGCGCCGATGAAAAACATTCAGGAGAGGGCGATGGTACGCATTACTTTGACGGTGTTGGTCAAGGAGACCTATCGGAATCGCTTTTCTGTGGTTGTGGAAGACTGTCGCCGGCAAGGCATGGTCGTAGAACGGGAAATGACCGCCCTGGGCCTGTTCTCGGGCAATATCGAGGCTGAAAAAGTGACTGAACTGCGTGCTGTAGAGGGCGTGGCTGCCGTGGAGGCAGACAGACCTATGCGGCCGTACTGCTAAACAGGCGGACTGCACCAGCACCGACGATAGCGCGTTGAGCTTCATTTGTTGTAAAAAGGTACGCTATTTAATAGAAATGACAATGAGAATAGTTTACATTAACTACTAATTCAGTTACAGTACCGCGACATAACATTGTTTTATATCGTCCGTCGCACGATCCTCAGATCCGCGTCGTCTCACCGGCATTTTTCCCCTATGAAATCTTCACACAGCACACGGTCTGCCTTCCTGACCGGCGTTTTTTTTCTTTCTGCTCTGGCAGCTACATCGGCCTGGGCTCATAACCCGGTCGCTTCCTGCAAGGCGGTAGGTGCAGACAAAGTACTGTGCAAAGGCGGGTTCTCCGACGGTTCGGCGGCGCCGGGTGTCACGCTGGATGTCATCTCCTATGATGAAAAAATGCTGCTTCCGGGGAAATTGTCCCCGGAGTCCACCCTGGAATTCAAGAAGCCGGAGCAGGAGTTTTACATTCTGTTCGACGCGGGCCCGGGCCACGTGGTAGAGATCGACCAGAGCGAGATCACGCAATGACGGTACAGGCCATTCGGCCTGCCGGTGCGGGACATGAAACGGGCGCGGTTCTGGCGGTGTGCGCAGGTATTGTGCTGCTTGCTACGCTGACAATCGTGTTGCGAACCACAAGTGCACCGGTGTCGCAGATACAGACAGACCAGATAGATGCACGCCACGGCTTGACTGCGGCGGAGCAGGGCGTGTACGCCGATCTGCTGGTTGCTGCCGAGGAGGTCGGTTTCGCGCAGACGCCGCCTCAGGTCAGCGATCTGGCCGAGCAGATGATTCCACCCTTTGTGGTGGACGCCTCCACGGGACGGCGTGGTGGTCACGACTGGCACATGAAGCAGGAAGGCCAGGTGGTTGCCTATATCGGCGTCACGCAAGCCCCAACGACTGCGGGCTCAATGTTGTTGCGGGTGACGCACTCACCAGGCGCCGCTAGTTATGCCAAGGAGCAAGACAGCCCGGCTCAGGTCTGGCTGTACAAAACGACAGATGCGGCGGCGCAGGTTCCCGCTGCCCTGAACCCGGACAGCCTGACACAGGAAGGCTGGCAGCAGATTGTCTCGCAATTTGACGCCGGCGCTACTCGCCACCAACACTAGTGCAGCAGCACTCAACCTCTTTTTTCTCAACACTCATGATGTCTTTTTTGCTGTCTGTTTTTGCCGGTCGGGTTCGCGCCTTGTCTTTTTTTTGCGGCTCAGTGATATTGCTGAGCGTCTGCAGCGTTGCCGGCGCCAAGGTGTTGCGCATCGGCGTGACCTTGCATCCCTATTATAGCTACGTCGCCAATATTGTCGGTGACAGGGCGCAAGTGGTTCCGCTTATTCCCGCAGGCTTCAATCCGCATGCGTATGAACCCCGGGCTGAAGATATCAAGCGCATCAATGACTTGGACGTGATCGTGGTCAACGGGATCGGCCACGATGATTTTGCCGATCGCATGATCCAGGCTAGTGACAACGCCAAGGTGCCACTGATCGAAGCCAACGCCAATGTGCCCTTGCTGGCAGCGACGGGGTCAGCTGCCCGTGCCGGTAGCGGCGCCTCATCAGGAAAGATTGTGAACCCTCACACCTTTCTGTCGGTAACCGGTTCCATCGCCCAGGTCAACACCATTGCGCGTGAATTGGCGAAGATCGATCCGGACAATGCTCAGGCGTACCGGGAAAATGCCCGCAAGTACACGAAAAAGCTACGGACCTTGCGTGCGCAGGCATTGCAGCGTTTGGCCAGTGTGCCTGCTGGCGTCATGCGCGTAGCCACAATTCACGGGGCCTATGATTATCTGTTGCGCGAATTCGGGCTGGAAGTGACGGCAGTGGTTGAACCTGCACATGGGATTGAACCCAGTCCGGCCCAGCTTAAGGGCACGATTGACCAGTTGAAGAAGCTGGATGTGAATGTGATTTTTTCAGAAATGGATTTTCCGTCAACGTATGTGGATACGATTCGCAACGAGACCGGTGTTCGTCTTTATCCCTTGACGCATATTTCCTATGGCCAATACTCGGCCGACAAGCTGGAGACCGAGACGGCCAAGAACCTGGATACCGTAGTGCGGGCAATGCAGGAGTCCGGCAAATGACAGGCCCGTGCGTCGACATGCGCCAGGTCCGGCTCTCGCTTGGGCAGACCCGGATTCTGCATAATATTGATCTTCATGTGCAGGCGGGCAGTATTCATGCGCTGATCGGCCCGAACGGCGCGGGTAAAAGCTCGCTTATCAAAACCCTGATGGGGCAAATGCCGCATCAGGGCGCATTGACGCTGACCTGGCCTGCACAGCCGGGCGTGATCGGATATGTGCCACAGGCACTGGAATTTGATCGGACCCTGCCCATGACGGTCAACGATTTCATGGGTGTCATGACACAGCGCCGACCAGCATTTTTCGGATTGTCCTCGCGCAATACCCATGCCATTGACGACGCCCTGTTGCGCGTTGGCATGCACAACAAGCGCAAGCGGCGCATGGGCGAACTCTCAGGCGGCGAGCGCCAGCGTATCATGCTGGCGCAGGCGCTCATTCCAGCCCCGTCGCTGCTGGTGCTGGATGAACCCATGGCGGCACTGGATGAAGCCGGCGTTGCCGTATTTGAAGATCTGCTTGGCTACTGGCGTAACAGCGGCGTTACCGTGCTGTGGGTAGAGCATGATCTTGATGCCGTCAGGCGCCTGGCCGACCAGGTCACCGGTCTGAACCACCGGGTTGTGTTTGAGGGTGAGCCTGCCAAGGTATTGTCGACCGAACAGTTGCTGGTCCTGTTTTCCGCTCATCCGCGCATGGATGCTCACCTGGCGGCGCCCGTGTCGCCTGCCCAAGCCAGGGTGGCGGCATGATCTTTGATACGATTCGCACGCTGCTGCAGCAATGGGCTCAGGACGGGGTGCTTCCGCAAATGTTTACGTATGGTTTCGTGGTCAATGCCTTTATGGCCGGCTTGATCATCGGGCCATTGCTGGGCGGACTGGGCACACTGGTTGTGGTCAAGCGATTTGCCTTTTTCTCCGAAGCGGTAGGGCATGCCGCCATGACTGGCGTGGCCATCGGGATTCTTGTCGGTGAACCCTACACCGGTCCATATGGGAGTCTATTCGGGTTCTGTCTGTTATTCGGTATTTTGCTCAATTATCTGCGCAACCGTACCGGTCTGGCCTCGGATACCTTGATCGGTGTTTTTCTATCAATTTCACTGGCATTGGGTGGCAGCTTGCTGCTGTTGCTGGCAGGCAAGATCAATATTCATATTCTGGAAAACGTCTTGTTCGGTTCGGTACTGACGGTCACCTCGCAAGACCTGCTGGTGCTCAGTGTCATCGGGTTGCTGACCGCATGCCTGGCGCTGTTCAATTACAACCATCTGATTCTGTCCAGCTTCAATGTACAGCTGGCAGCGGTACGCAAAGTGCGCACGACACTGATGGACTATCTGTTTGTTGTGCTGGTCACGCTGGTGACCGTTGCGGCGGTCAAGGTCATTGGTGCAATCCTGGTTGGTGCATTGCTGGTTATTCCTGCGGCCACAGCAAGAATTCTGGCGCAATCGATGCGCGGCTTTTTCTGGCTGTCAATTGCGATCGCGATTGTCAGTACCCTGGCAGGTATTCTTCTGCCGATCCAGTTCGCTTTACCGGTACCCTCGGGCGCAGCCATCATCCTGGTTGCCGGTAGCGTGTTTATTCTCTCGGCGCTGGCCAGGGGATTTATCCCTGCATTGAAAGGAACAACGGCATGAAGCCGATTGCTGTCTCTCCCCCCTATTTTTTCCAGATACGACTGGCGCTGCTGACGCTATGCATGGCAACGGCGCTGGCCAATCCATCGCTGGCCCAGGATGAAGTTAAGACGCGCAGCCGTAGTGCTGCAGACGCTGCGACTCAAGGCAATTTGGCTTCTGGCATGGCCCCTGGTGCTGCGGCCTCGGCTGCGCCGAACCGGCAGGCAACAACCGTTGTGGCAGCGCATCCGGTTGTCTACGGGCTACTTCAGGCCCTGACGCAAGGTAGCGGTATCGTGCCGGGTCGGGCAACGCCCGCCAATTTGCCGGCATCCCGCCATTACTCCTATTTGTCGGGCCGTGGCGCGAAATCTTTTGATCGCGTCGTGCGAAATGCAGATGCGGTTGTTCATCTGCGTTCTATCTGGCCGGATGACCCGCTTTATCCGCAGGCACGAAAACACAATATTCGGGTCATTGAAATTGATGCCGCCAATCCCGTGGACCATGGTCTGCCTGGTATTGCCTCCACTGCAGACACTAACTCCGCAGCAGATTATCCCTGGCTCAATCCGGTAAATATGGGGCGGATGGCCGACATTATTGCATCTGACATTCAGCGGCTTGAACCGGGTGCCAAGGACAAAGTAGAGGCGAATTTGGCGACATTGCGCCAGCGCCTGATTGCCCTGAACGCCCAGGTGGAGTCTGCACTACTTGATGCGCCGAATCTGTCTGTCGTTGTGTTGTCACCGCGGCTGCACTCGTTGGCCGGTGCCTTCAATCTTGATGTCGTGCCGGTGACCGCACAGGTCGACTGGGACGCGCAGGCGCTGGCCGCGCTGGGTAAAGTCATCAGGGACAGTGGCGTGCATGCAGTTCTGCTGCACGAAGCCGCAAGCCCTGATGTGGCCGCCGCGATTACCGGCGCGGGCGCCAAACCGGTGATTGTGGAAACCGATGGCGACGACCCGGCGGCGGTGCTGGAAGCGGCAGGCAAGCGCCTGGTACAGGCACTGGTTGCCGGCAACCCGGGCTGACGTGGAACAGGCAAATTATGTTGATGACATCTGAATTGTTGATCATAGGCGAGGTTAGGTAAGCATGGTCAAGAAAAAATCCAAAGCCAAGCTCTGGTTCCTTATTCACAGCTGGCTGGCATTGCCGATCTGGGGCTTTATCTTTTTCATTTGCCTGACCGGCAGTATTGCGACGGTCAGCCAGGAAATCGAGTGGTTGGCCAGCCCGATGGTGCGGGCCAACCCGCCAGCCGGCAACCCCAGAATGCTGACCTATGATGAGGTTTTGGCGCGCGTTGAGCAGGCCCATCCGGGATCGGTGGTCAACTCCATACGCCGGCCGGTCAAATCGCAGTTTGCCCTGACGGTCAATACCAGTTATCAGGATGGC